>JBKJJB010000145.1:0-5318 GCA_046598235.1 Chitinophagales bacterium | reverse complement strand
ATACAACATCACGCAAGCGCAGTGAATGGCATTTTCTATCGATGCCTTATCTGAAAATGGAATTTCAAAATCCAATTCTTTGTTTTGATAAACACAAGTGATATAGGAATGATTGTTCTTATGAATCACACTCGACACATGCACATCTGCTTGTGCGCTAACGCTCCAAGTAAAAGTTTTGATTTTGTTTTCAGTTCCATCACTACCTTTTGAAAGCGCATTTATTTCTGCAATGCTTTGATTGATATCGGGGTAATCATTACAGTAAATCAGAATATCGGCATTGACAAAAAGATTCAGCTTCTCTTTAGTTTTATGTCGAGCACTTAAAAACCCTTCGCTATGCGCTTCACCAATATTGGTTAACACACCAATTTTCGGATGAATAATTTTTTGAAGTTTCTGCATTTCTCCCGCCTCTGAAATTCCCGCTTCAAAAATTCCAAAATCATTTTCCGGTTGAATAAGTAGAAGCGAAAGCGGTACTCCTATTTGCGAATTATAACTTTTAGGATTTCGAACGATGTTATAATCCTCATGCAGTAATTGATAAAGCCATTCTTTCACAATGGTTTTGCCATTGCTCCCTGTAATTGCTATTACCGGAAGATTGAATTTGTTGCGATGAATGCCCGCCAATTTTTGAAGAGCAGCAACGGCATCTTTTACGACTATAAAATTTGCTTCAGAAAATTTATCGGTTGATTGCTCTTTTGTTACTACAAAATTGCGAACGCCTTTTTTGTAGAGTTCTTCAATGTAATTGTGTCCGTCTAATTTTAAACCGCTTAGTGCAAAGAATAAAGTTTCAGAAGGTTGAATTAGTTTTCGCGAGTCCAATAAAATTTCGCTGACAGAAGATTCTTTCTTATTCTTCGTCAGCAATTTTCCTCCGATTGCTTTTACAACTTCTGATATTTTGTATTCTGTTTTCATGTTATAAGCCACGAATTACACGAATTTACATGAAGGATAAAATTCGGCTTGAAACAATTCGTAATAATTCGTGTAATTCGTGGCAACAAAAATTCTATGAGTAAAATAAGAAATGCTATTGACCGCATGAAAGCCGGTGAAGATATTGGGCTTGACCGCAGCGCGCAAACAGGAAGGCAACGCACGGTTAATGCTGACGGCAGCTATAATATGGAGCGTATCACCGGAAGTTTTTTCGGAGATTTTGTGCTCTATCGCTGGCTTATTACAACTTCATGGAAACATTACTGGCTGGCGGTGGTGTGTTTTTACTTGGTTGATAATATTGTGTTCGGAAGTATTTACTATTGGATGGGTGCCGAAAATCTTAGTGGCATTGTCGGCACTTCGGAGTTCGATAAGTTTTCGAGTTGTTTCTTTTTCAGTTGTCAAACTTTTACAACGGTTGGTTATGGCGGCTTGCACCCTGTTGGCAAAATTGCAAGTGCTACGGCAGCTATTGAGGCGTTTCTGGGTTTAATGGCTTTTGCGGTGGCTACGGGTTCACTCTATGGTCGTTTTTCGAAACCTATTTCACGAATTAAATACAGCAAAAATATTTTGATTGCTCCCTACAAAGACATTACAGGTATGCAGTTTATGGTGGCAAATGGAGTTGAAACTACACTGATGGAAATGGAAGCTCGCGTAAACCTGAGTTGGATGGATGAAGATGAAAAAGGAAATCCGATTCGAAGATTTCAGCAGGGAAAATTAGAGTTTGATAAAATTGCCATGTTCCCCACAAGTTGGGTCATCAATCATCCGATTGATGAAGAGAGTGCGCTCTACGGAAAATCTTTAGATGAAATAAAAAAACTCGATTTTGAAGTGTTTATATTGATGAAAGGTTTTGATGATGTGTTTTCGCAAACTATTTATAGTCGTCAATCTTTTATAGCTGAGCAGTTTATTTACGGAGCAAAATTCAGAAAACCTTTCTCAGTTAATGAGGATGGCCGCTTGGTAATGGATTTAACCCAAGTGGGTGAGTACGATTTAGTGCCGATACAAAAGCAATTATTGAATTAGACGAAGTCTTTGGTTACTCAAATATCCCAAACTCTTTTTTCTCCTCAGCACTTTTCAAAAATACTTTAGCGGTTTCTGCAATTGTTTCTTTCATTGGTTTGAAGTTGTAATTGAGTGCTTGCTTTATTTTTTCGTTGCTGTAAGTAAAATTTATAGAAGCAAGTTCTGCGCTTTCTCTCGTAATAAGCGGACGCTGGCTGGTAAAGAATGATTTGACAGCTTCTGTTCTCCACGCAACTGAACGCAATACATTTCCTATTTCAATGCTTGGTCGTTTTACTTTCATTTCATCTGCCATTTGCCATATCACATCACGGAAAGAAAGATTTTCTGAACTGAGAATAAATTTTTCTCCGCTGATATTGCTTTGCATTAATTGATACATACAAGCAGCAACATCCCGCACATCAACAAATCCGTTAGTTGATGTAGTATAAAATTTCAACCCGTTATAAATTTCGCGGAATAATGAATTGGGTTCGGCATCCCACCACCCTGCACCAAGAATAGTACTCGGACAAACAATCACTACATTCAAACCTTCTTCACTTGCCCGCCATGCTTCGCGCTCTGCATAGTGCTTGCTTCTGTAATACCAAAACGATTTATTGATGTTGGGGTCAGAATAATTTTCATCAATTGTTCTTCCTGCTCTCGGCATTCCGAATGCCGCCACCGAACTTACATGAACAACTTTTTGAATATTACTTGAAAGCGCAACGTTCATTACGTTTGTAGTTCCCTCAACATTTACTTTCATCATGTAATTACTTTCCGATGGAATGAAAGAAATTATAGCAGCACAGTGATATATATTAGCAACATCCAGCATTGCTTCTTCAAGGGAAGGAATATCCAACACATCGCCCTCCACCCAATCAATTTGTTTCGCATAATCTCCAAGAAGAGAAAGGTCAGAAGTCTTACGCCTAATAGCGCGCACTTTTTCGCCTTTAATGAGCAATAATTTTGCAAGATAAGAGCCGAGCAAACCGGTTGCTCCGGTGATAAGATTCATTGTATTATTTATGGTCTGTAAACGGCTCCTCCTATTGAATCTTTCGAAGCACCTGTTACACTTTTTAAAACATTTACTTCATTACGCATTCGCAATACTCCCATAAAAGCAATTACAAGAGCTTCTTTAAACTTTACCGTTTCATCACCGGGCACTTCAACATCAATTTTAGTTTTTGCGTGAATGCGCTCTATTAAAAATTTGTTGAACGCTCCGCCACCGGTGGCTAATATTTTCTCTTTTGGATTGAATTCTATTTTTTCTTTTCTTGAAATCATGGCAATATGATTTGCTACCTGAAAAGCAATATGCTCAACATACGTTCGCATTTTGTCTTCGATAGAAAGAGGTAATTCTTCCAACACCGGCAAAATCATTTCCCTCGAAAAACTGTTATCAAGTGATTTCGGATAGGGCAGCGAATAATATTCGAGCGCATTTAATTTTTCGAGAAGCACAGTATTTAAATTTCCGGTTGCTGCAATTTCTCCACCGGCATCATATTCTTTTCCATTTCTGTTTGCCAGCATATTTAAAATCTGATTGGCAGTACAAACATCAAAAGCCACAATTTGGTTTTGTCCCTCTCCCTGCCCGACTTTGTCGTTCAGGCGGGCTTTGGAGAGGTTAGGAGAGTTTGTTTTACAACTAATATTCGCAATGCCGCCAATGTTTAAGCAAAAACGGAAATGCGGAAACAGTAGTTTATCACCAATAGGAACTATCGGAGTTCCCTGTCCCCCATCAGCAATATCAGTAGAACGAAAATCGCAAATGACAGGTAAATTTGTTCTCGCAGCTATTGCAGCACCATCTCCAATTTGTGTAGTAAATTTTTTATCGGGGAAATGAAAAATGGTGTGACCGTGAGAAGCAACAAACTCAACTTTATCTTTCAGCGAGTTTTTTTTGATGAACTCATTTATCTGTTCACCAAAATAATTTCCTAACCCCGAGTGGGTTTCCCAAAGTGTTTTTGCGTTAGAAACAGGAAGCCCTTTAATTACCTGCGCCCATTCATCGGGATATTCTACAACGCTGGTCTTTAAAATTTTAAAACTCCATTTATTGTTCTCTGTTCTGAATTCGCAATAAGCAATATCCAATCCATCGAGCGAACTACCGCTCATTAAACCTATAACGCGGTAACTATCCATTTTACTTATTGTGCCAGCCAACAATTAAATCTGCCACAGCCGAAATTTCAGCAGCAGATAATTTATCTTCAAAAGCGGGCATGTGACCTTTGCCTTTTGTAATGCTATTTACCAAACCGCCTTTGTCTAATCCAATGGTTTGCAGATTTGGGGTTCGACTGTCTTTTACACCTTCGGCACCATGGCAACGAGCGCAGTTACTTGAAAACACAGCCGCACCATCAATAGCCGATGCAGCAGCAGGAGCTGATTTTTTCGAGCAGGAAGCAATGGCAAATACCAGTACAATGACACAAAGCGTAATTTTTTTCATGGTAATTTTTTTTGGTAAATCTAAAGAAAGCAATTCCGAAAATGCAATAACTAATGCAGAAGGTTTATAGAAATTAACGCACCAGCGTTACATTTCCCTTGCGGATTATTTCTTCTGAATCTTTTGTTTGAGCAAAAACTGACCACACATACACACCTAGTTCCTGTTCTCTGTTTTTGTAAACTCCATCCCACCCTTCGTTAATATCGGTAGTAACAAAAACCTGTTCGCCCCAGCGATTGTAAACGGCAAATTCTTTCAGCTTCGAAATATTCAGATAGCGCACAATTCTGAAAATATCATTTACGCCATCGCCATTGGGTGAGAAAGCGGTAGGAAGCATCAGCAATGTGTTTTTTTCAACTACAACCAAAACAGTATCGCGATTGATGCAGCCAAAATCATCTTCTGCAAACAAAACAAACGATTGTGTTTTTGTAATTTCTGCTTTTGTACGTAGCGAACGAAAATCATCGAGAAAGGCAGCAGGGTCCCAAAAATATTTCGAAACATCAGTAGAGCCATCGAGTGTTGCATAAGTATCACTCCAAATCAAGGTGTCGTTTCCTGCATTTACATAAGGCAGCGGCATAAGGTGTACAAAAGTTGAATCTCTGTTTTTGCAACCGTTGGCATCGGTTCCATTCACATAATAAAAAGTTGAAAGTGTTGGATGGGCAACCGGATTGAAAATGTTTAGTGCGCTTAACGATGCATCAAAATCCCATAGATACGTTTGCGCCCCGCTAACAAGTAATTGAACGGAATCACCCAAACAAATGGAATCTTTATGATTGAATGAAAGGGTCGGCAACGGCAAAAC
>JBKJJB010000136.1:0-9898 GCA_046598235.1 Chitinophagales bacterium | reverse complement strand
GTGGGCGATGAAATTACCCATCAGATATTTACAGAGTTGAGTACCAACTTCATCACCCCGTTTGACCGCGAGGATATTTCTTACCTGGCTTCTTCGCTGGATGATATTGTGGATTACATTGACGGCTCAGCCAAGCGCCTTAACACCTATAAGATTGAAGAAACTTCTGCAGCTATGAAAAAGCTGAGTGAAATTATTGAGCATTCAGCAAAGGAAATTCATGTGGCAGTTTCGAATATGCAGGATATGGGCAATGCCTTGAGAATACGCGAAGCTATTGTGCGCATCAACAGTTTGGAGAATCATGCCGATGATGTATTTGATACAGCTATTGCCGATTTGTTTGAGAATGAAAAAGATGCTATCAAAATAATGAAGATAAAAGAGATTCTCTCGAACATGGAAACCGCTACCGATAAATGCGAAGATGTTGCCAATGTGATTGAAACCATAATCGTAAAAAATTCATAACCGCAGATGTTTGAGCTTTTCATTGTCATTCTAGTTATCGCTTTTGTTTTTGATTTTATCAATGGCTTTCATGATTCAGCCAACTCCATTGCCACTATTGTTTCCACTCGCGTGCTTACTCCTTTTCAGGCGGTGGTATGGGCGGCATTTTTTAATGTGGTGGCTTACTGGATTTCGGAATTTAAAGTTGCCGACACAGTTGCCAAAACTGTAGATGCAAGTTCTATTACGCTTACAGTAATTTTTGCCGGATTAGTAGCTGCTATCATCTGGAATCTTTTGACCTGGTGGGCGGGTATTCCTTCCAGTTCATCGCATACACTCATGGGCGGTTTTGCAGGAGCCGCCATTGCTCATGCGGGTTTTGGAGTAGTGAATACTGCCGTGCTTATAAAAACAGTTACTTTCATTGTGCTTGCTCCCCTTATCGGCATGGTGCTTTCGTATATGTTCTCCATTATTCTGCTATGGAGTTGCCGCAAAGCCAACCCGTTTAAAATGAATGGTTGGTTTAAGCGGGCGCAGTTGCTTTCGTCTGCTTTGTTCAGCATTGGGCATGGAGGCAACGATGCGCAGAAAGTAATGGGAATTATTGCGGCTACCATGATGGTATATATCAGCCAGGCAGGTATTGACCCGAACAATATTCCAGCTTGGATGAATGTAACAGTAGTAAACGGAAAAATAAAAGACATTCCCCATTGGGTGGTGCTGGGTTGCTATTCGGCTATCGGATTAGGCACACTGATGGGTGGATGGAGAATTGTAAAAACCATGGGCAGCCGCATTACCAAACTTACTCCCTTTGAAGGTGTGGCGGCTGAAACGGCAGGTGCTGTTACCTTATATGCCTCTCAAAGTTTCGGCATACCTGTTTCTACAACACATACTATTACCGGCTCTATTATGGGTGTGGGTTTAACCAAACGCATCTCGGCTGTGCGCTGGGGAGTTACCTTCGATATTATTTGGGCGTGGGTGCTTACCATTCCTGTTTCGGGAGGCATGGGTGCGCTTTTCTACTATATTATGAAGCAGTTTTTACCGGAGTAGAAGTTCCTGTAGGTAACTTTTTTTGATTGCTTCTTCCTTATTCATTTAGAATTGCTGTTACCATACCGACAGATTCTTAATTGCATTTAGAATAGGAAAGCAAGAAACATAATTACATACGCAATACGTTAATACTTGAACTAAGGGGAGCTGTTACGTATTGATATATATTCTTGGGTTGAAAAATCGGCAGATAGGATTTGCTGTAGTTGTTTACAAAGAACTTCGAAGTTATTTGGTTTGGTAAGAAAAAACCAGGCTCCCAGTTTTTTTATTTTTTCCTCATCGGAAAGGTGATTTGATGTGCTGAAAATGCCTACCGGTATTTTGTTGAATTGTTCTTCTTTTTTGATTTGAACAAGAAAGTCAAAGCCGTTCATAATGGGCATGTTGAGGTCGAGAAAAATAATATCGGGTAAAACGGTTCCGGCTTTTAATTGGGCGAGCGCCATTTTTCCGTTGGTTGCGGTATCGCATTGCAGGGTTGTATTTATTGTTTCGATGGCTTCTTTAAAAAGAAGCGTGTCGTCTTCGTCATCGTCAATAAGAAATATTTTGTTCATGAGGTGGGTATGTAAATAGTGAATGTTGAACCAATGTTGGGTTTGCCTTCTGCAATGATAAAGCCATGGTGATTGGTTACAATTTTTTTCACAATGGTTAAACCAATGCCTGTTACTGAATACTCACTCTTGTCATGAAGCCGCTGAAAGAGTTCAAAGATTTTAGTTGCATATTCTTTTTCGAAACCAATTCCATTGTCTGCAATTTTTATGACGTGATATTCGTTTTGTTTGTTTGCTGACGGATGCTCAATTTCATTTCCATGAATGCGTTCAGCAGTAATTTTAATATGCGGCTTAATTTCCGGTCGGCTGTATTTAATGGCGTTGTCGAGCAGGTTGGTGATGAGTTGTCCCATCTGAACATGCACCCCTGTTATTGTTGGAAGATTTTCTGAATCAATGATGGCTTGCTTTTCAAGAATGCGTTCGTGCAGGTTGTTTTTAACTTCTTCAACAATAGTATTCAAATTGCAGGGTGAAAAAATTAATTCGGTTTCATTGGTACGCGAAAAATCGAGCAGCGAAACGATGAGGTTTTGCATGCGTTCGCCTGCTGCTACAATACGGTTGAAATAATCCTGCGTTTTATCTGATAATTTTTCTGTTTCAATAATACGTTTGCTGAATGTCTGAATTTTCCGCAAAGGTTCCTGCAAATCGTGGCTGGCAACATAGCTGAAGGAGGCAAGCTCGGCATTGCTGTTTTCAAGCTCCTTGTTTTTTAATTCAAGCGTTTGATTCATTTCTCCCAATTGTTTTGTTTTAGCAATTAACTCTTCTTTATTCTGTTTTTCAAGAGTGATGTCTCTAAGAAAGGCAATAAACAATTTATTTCCCTGCTGCGTTGCCTGCGAAATAGTGAGGGATATGGGAAACTCTTTACCTTCTTTATTAAGGGCTGTAAGTTCTAAGGTTTTATTTAAAATCCGTGCTTCGCCTGTTTTCAAAAGTCGTTTCATCCCTTTCTGGTGAGCTTCGCGATATTGTGTTGGAATGATGGTATCGGTTAAATGCAAGCCTAAAACTTCTTCCGCTTTCCATCCGAATATTTTTTCTGTTTTAGGATTCCATAAGGTGATGATGCTTTTATCATCAATTACAATAACGCCATCGGGAGCATGGGTGATTATCTGTTTAAGATACTCTTCTTTTTCCACTAATTCTTCAGCAGCTAAAATATCTTTTGTTACGTCCTGCAAGG
Organism: Chitinophagales bacterium; assembly: GCA_046598235.1. Lineage (GTDB taxonomy): Bacteria > Bacteroidota > Bacteroidia > Chitinophagales > LD1 > Bog-950. The sequence goes on along the minus strand of JBKJJB010000136.1, from coordinate 6,607 downwards.
TTCCTACTAATAATTTTTCATTGCCTGATTCTATAACTCTTCCTGTTGCTTTTATATTTATAACATTTCCGGTTTTGGTAATCATCCGGTAGTGCCATTCATCTGCCGTTTTGCTTTGTAAAACTTTTTGCGCTGCCTGTGTCACATAATCCCTTTCATCCGGATGCACATGGTTATTAAATTCCTCTAATGAAGGTTCAAATTCGTTTGGCTCATATCCTATCAACCGGTATAAATTATCAGAGTAAGCTAATTTACCTGTTGTTAAATTAAATGAATAGCTGCCCTGCATGGAACTTTCTTCTGCCTGCCTGAAGGTTTCGTTTTGTATGTGAAGAAGGGAGGTATTTTTATTCCGTTCCATTTCAAACTCTGCACGCTTGGCTATGATTTTTAAAAGCGCAGAAACATATTCAGGATTCAGAATTTCTTTTTCGTGCATCACTGCCACTAATCCTATTGCCTTTTCATTGTTGTCAAATAACGGGTAGCCCACATATCCCTCTACATTAAACTGCACAAGGGTTTCATTTTTTGGAAAAGTGATTTTGCATTGATTGGGGTAGTTGTAAACCGTGCCTTGTATTACCTGCTCGCAAGGTCCATCGGGCAAAGGATATTCAATGTTGGGAACAAGCTTTCCTTTTGCCGTTAAAGCAATTGTTTTAATTGTAAAATGTTCTTTTTCATTTTCGGTCAACTCACCAATGAACACATAATCAAGATTGGTTTTGTTTGCTATGTAGGTAACAAGCGAACCAAAAAATTCATCGCCTGTTTTGTAGTGCGAAAAATCTTCGGCAAACTCTAACAGGAATTTTTCTTCGGCATTTGTTTTCTCTTCATCAATATCGGTGTTGGTTCCCAACCATCGGTAAATTTTGTTTTCGCTGTTATAAACCGGCAAAACGCGGGTGAGGAATTGGCGGAACTTACCATCGGCACCTTTTAGGGGAAACACCATTTCGAAGGGCTGACCGGTTTCAATTGAAGCTTTCCATTTAGTAAGTACTTGGGGAAGTACTTCGGGGTCGTGAACCGACTGCCAGCCCCAGCCCTTCATTTCGGCCAGTGTGGTGCCGGTATATTCGTACCATTTTTTGTTGTACCAAAATATACTGCCATCGGCATCAGCCATCCATGCAAGATTTGCAATACTGTTAACGAGCATTCTGAAACGCTGGTCGCTTTCTTCAAGTTTCTTTCTTGCTATTACCTGTTCGGTAATATCCACCACATGTGCCAATATTCTTTCGGTGGTTCCCTTTTCATCTTTAATCGGCTGAAGAAATAAGTGTAGATAATGCTTCTCTAAACCGCCCTCTTCTTTTCCTTTTAAATCTACGGGCAGTTCATTGGCTATAAATGGCTCGCCTGTGGCAAAAGCAGTATCAACAATATGCCATAAGCCTTGTTGTTCAATTTCAGGCAAAACTTCACGCACGGTTTTTCCAATAGTAACTTTTCTGCCAATCAATTTTTCGTAAACTGTATTTGCAAATTCAAAAATGTGAGTAGGTCCTTGTAGAATTGCAATGCCTGCCGGAGCACTCATAAACGAGTTATAAAGAACAAGGCGTTCCTTATTTGCACGTGATTCGTTTTCTCCCACTTCATTTTTTTGCATGGTGTTCATTTTAAATGTGTGGGTGTTGCTAAAGTAAAATAATTTTTTCCTTCAGAAAATTCTTTACGAAAAACTATGGAAAGGTTAATAGTTAATAGTGAATGCAATGGCTGTTCCTATTAACTATTAACCAGTAACCTGTAACTTCTCTATCCTCCCACTACTACTCTAATTACATCACTTGGCACCCCTATTTCCTCATCGTCAACAATACCGCGCAGGTAATACTCGCGCACTTCGGGCTGCCCGTCCACTTTAAGCGGGCGGGTGTCTATATAAGGGCTGTGGTAATCTATTCCTATTTTTTCAAATTGGCTTAGTTCTGCCGGTGCGGGTGGCTGCGGCATTGGCGGAGGCGGAGGTATAGTTGCCGCTGTGCCCGAAATAATGCGGCAGTAAATGGCTTGACCATCGGCACCCGATTTTTTAAACTTTATGGATACCTCGTTTAAAACAGCTTTAGCACCTCAGCAGGAGAAGGCGGAGGGAATTATTTGACTTACTACTGAAAGCCCTAGTGAAAAGGGCTTTCTCTTTTCATGAAACTCAGTAAAAATATTTTCTCTTCATTTCTTTAAAAACAAACCGCAATCACAAGTGCGATGCTTATCATTGTGCCCCAAAAAATATTCTCCGCTTATGAAATTGCTTTCGGCTGTGTTATTCAGCTTTTTTCTTTCCAATATTTTTGCCCAAAACCTTTTCAATAAAGAAATAACTCCCCTCTTAGAACCTGCGCTTGAGCCCTTTTATTTTGGTGTGGCTTCAGGTGATCCACAACAGAATACGGTTATCATTTGGACAAAAGTATGGAACGAAACCAATCAGCCAGTGCGTGTAAAATGGGAAGTAGCATCTGATACTTCTATGCAAAATATAATTGCAACCGATTATGTAACCACTAATCCTTCTTCTGCCTATACTGTAAAAATTTTAGTGAGCGGTTTGCAGCCCAACACTACTTACTTTTATCGCTTTCAAACCGACAGCGTATTTTCTCCCATTGGCAGAACAAAAACTGCACCTTCTACTCAGGCAGATGATTTGCGCTTTGCAGTAGTAAGCTGCAACAATTATGAAAACGGATTTTTTAATGCTTACCGTCTCCTTGCCAACCGCAACGATTTAAATGCGGTGATTCACTTAGGCGATTACATTTACGAATACGGAGCCAACCACAATCCCCAAAATTCGAATGTGAGGCAGCATATTCCTGAGCATGAAATTGTAAACCTACAGGATTACCGCTCTCGCTATGCGCAGTACCGGCTCGACAAAGATTTACAAGAGGCACACCGTCTTCATCCTTTTATAGCCGTGTGGGACGACCATGAGTTTGCTAACGATGCGTACACAGACGGGGCAAAGAACCATCAGAAGGAAGAAGGTGAATGGAAAGACCGCGAGGACATTGCCAAACAGGCATATTTTGAATGGATACCCATTACCGATAACCTTGAAAAAACGGTGGTGCGCAAACTCAGTTACGGAAATCTGGCAGACCTATTTATGTTGGATGGAAGAACCGAAGGCAGATGCCAGCAGCTTGACATAATGGATACAGCAATGGGTAGCTGCGACAGAACCATGCTGGGCAAAAAACAAAGTGACTGGCTTACAGCAGGTGTTGCAAACTCATCGGCACAGTGGAAGATAATCGGCAACCAGGTTATGTTTTCGGAGTTGTATACGCGCAATTTGTCTAAAAAACATCCACTCAATCCCGATGCGTGGGATGGCTATCCCGCAGAGCGAAAAGAGATATTAGATTCTTTTTATCTACATGAAGTAAAAAACATTATCATCATTACAGGTGATATACATTCTTCGTGGGCGTTCGATTTGGTGCAAAGTCCGCGCGATAGAAGCCGCTACAAAAGGCGCACCGGAAAAGGTGTTATTGGTGCTGAGTTTGTAGTGCCCAGTATTTCTTCTTCAAGCTTTGCGGAACGAGTTCCTCGCGCTGTGGCAAATCTGTTGGGCAGCATGATAAAAAATCGTTTTAATCCGCACTTGCGGTTTGAGAATGTGGTTGACCACGGTTATACATTACTCGACTTGAATGCCACACAAGCAAAAGCCACTTGGTATTTTTGCAAAACGGTGAAAGAAAAAACACAACGCTTTTCAGCAAAGCATCATTGGATGACTAACTACAATGCCAATAGGTTGGTGAAAGGAAAGTAAAATATAGAATTGGATTAGGTAGATAAGTATCGTAATATGCCTTCGGCAACGATTACACAGATAATACAAAATGATTTCACCGATTTTGACTGTGTAATCGGGGTTTTCATCTGTGTAATCATCGCTTCAGCGTATTGATTTTTTCTACGAGATCTAAATACCTGATTCAATATAGAAATTGAGGGAAATTCTGTTTTGATTTTTAAAAGAGTTTGATCTAAAGCATAGAACTAAAAGAACTATGGGCTGTTTCTATGTTCTTTAACCAACTGTCTTTATAAGGAATTTGCCATTTGGCTTCAAAATCTTTCTTTGATTGCACTAGGTTGTTGAATACAATGGTAGTATCGTTTATCACTTGCTGTTCAACTAATTTTCCAAACTCCGGCATGTTGCAACTCAATACTTCGCTGCCCTTTTTGTAGGCAATATTCCAGCGGTCGAAAAAATTAGTGCCGAATTCTTTTTCGAGATTTTTAATAAAGTGAATGGAAGAGTCAATAGAACAACCACCTACGGAGGTTTGGTTCTCATCTGCCATTAGCACCACAAAGCGATTATATAGGAGTACACCGTCACCCGCAACACCTTCTTTATGCGAAGTCCACTGCGAGACAAACTGCCGTATTTTTGCAGCAACAGCATTTGATTCGTGCTCAGATAATTTCTTTACACTTTGGTAAACCCACACCCGCGAGTCAGGAGGCAAAAGATTTTTTATCATGTTAATAATTAAATTGAGTTAAAAGTAAATTATGACAATTCTGTGACAATTCTCAGTTCCTATCTTCAATTATATAGTACAGCTTTGCACCCGCTAAAGTAAAAAGATAATGAAAAGAATTTGGGGTTTTATATGCGTTACAACAATCTTCTTAAACACAAGTGCTCAGATAATAACCACCGACACAGCAACTACTTCTTCCGAAAATAAGGATATGACGTTTTATAGCTTACAGACAGGTGAAAAGACTGTGGTAGCTAATAACGACTGGCATCTGGCGCTTTCGGTTCGTCCTTCTGTTTTCCCTAGCAACACTTTGCAGGGTGCAAGTTTGCGCATAAATGAAGCATTTGGAGTACAAGCGTATATGATTCCGGGATTCACTGCTGATTCATTTAACGTACCGATTGATACGGCAGGGTTTCATATCTGGCAGAGGCTGTATGATTCTGACAGTGTTTTAGATGAAGGAGCATTTAATACCGGCTATAATATTGGCACCTTTTATTACGGTTGGGGTTTTTACACAGGGGCACCGTTACATAGCGTAGTGGGCAACAAAGTATATCTGCTTCAAATGACCAACCGTATAGTAAAAAAGATTTGGATTGAATCGCTTGACCGCGATACAGCATGGAATATAAGAATAGCCGACCTTGATAATTCAAACCCGCAAAGCATACATATTGGCAAGAGAGATTATGCCGGTAAGAACTACGTTTACCTCAATCTACAGAATTATAATGTATATGATAAAGAGCCTTTATCTGCAGATTGGGATTTGCAGTTTCTGAAATACGCTGCTTTAGATGTTGACCCCTTTGGGGCTTCGCCTACTATTGGCGTTTGGACTAACAAAGGCAGAAAGGTTGCCAAAAGAATAAGTGTGGATGCAAGCAGCAACGACTACAGCAATCTTACTTTCTCTTCTGCTATGAATAGAATTGGATGGAACTGGAAGTATGCAGTAAGTAACGTTCAATACTTATCGGGCAAAAATTTTACTTACCGCGATGGCTATTTTAGTGTGGAAGATTCGCTCGCTTACTTTGTTCAATCGCTTTCAGGAGATATTTACAAAGTAGTTTTTACGGGCTATACAGGATATTCAACCGGAATAATTCGTTTTTATAAGCAGAAGCTAACCAACACTGCAATGGCTGAAACTGAAATTGAAAACAGTATTGGCATTTTTCCTAATCCTGCAAACGATGCACTGAATATTATGCTTAATTCTTCTTCTTCAAATATTAGCGTATTTGATATAAGTGGGAAGAAAATAATCGAGCTTACTACGTTTGATAATATCTTTCAATTATCAACTGCTGAATTTGCAAACGGAGTTTATCTGCTTGCTGTTATTGATGCTAAAGGCAATAAGTCTTCAACCAGATTTATTGTAAGTCACTAAACAGTCATATAACTTTCAATAGGAGGGCAGGTGCAAATCAGGTTCCTGTCGCCATGTGAGTTATTTACTCTTCCTACACTTGGCCAGAATTTATTTTCCGAAACAAATGGAAGCGGGAAAGCCGCTTCTTCGCGGGTATAAGGATGGTTCCATTCGTTAGCGGTAATTACACTGATTGTATGCGGTGCATTCTTTAAAGGATTATCGGTAGCATCTATTTTCTTTTTCTCAATAGCATCTATCTCACCTTTAATAGAAATCAAGGCATCGCAAAAGCGGTCTAGTTCTGCTTTGTCTTCACTTTCGGTTGGTTCAATCATCAGCGTTCCTGCCACAGGGAATGAAACAGTAGGCGCATGGAAACCATAATCCATCAAGCGTTTAGCTACGTCTTCTACCTCTACACCCACGGTATGTTTAAACTCTCTGAAATCTAAAATCAATTCATGGGCAACGCGACCGTGTTCTTTGCCAACATACAACACCTGGTAGTATTCTTCTAAGCGAGCCTTCATGTAGTTTGCGTTCAAGATGGCATACTTGGTTGCATCTGTTACACCACTGCTTCCTAACATTCTTATATATCCGTAAGAAATAAGAAGAATACTTGCACTGCCATAAGGAGCAGCGCTTACTCCGTGAATAGCTTTTTCTCCTC
>JBKJJB010000423.1:0-7265 GCA_046598235.1 Chitinophagales bacterium | reverse complement strand
GATAAAATATTTCTTTAATACACTTTATTCTTTCTCTTACTTTCGTTCTAAATTTATATAAACATGGATTCGCGCAGACAATTAAAAATGGGTTCGGTTATTCAGGAGGCTTTTGCTGAAATTTTAATCAGAGATGGACGAAATATTTATGGAAAAGCATTTGTAACTGTAACGAGCGTAAAAGTAACTTCCGACCTTTCGCTGGCGCGTTTTTACCTGAGCATTTATAATGCGGACGATGCTGAAGAAGTAGTTCAAAAATTCAATGAACATACGTTTGAACTGAAAAGAAAACTGGCAGAAAAGCTGCGGCACCAATTGCGCGTAATGCCCAATATTGAATTCTTTAAAGACGACACTTTAGAATATGCCTTCCACATGGATGAAGTATTCAAAAAGATAAAGCAGGAAGATGAGAATCTGAAGTTGGCAATTGACAATGAGCAATTGACAAAAAAGACGAGAGCAAAAAAAGCAACTACCACCAAAAAGAAAGCAGCAGCAAAGCGAAAGGCAAAATAATCATTGCCGATTGTCAACTGCCAATTGAACAACCATGCTTGCATTCAGAATTGCTTTACGCTACATCTTCTCAAAAAAATCAACCAACGCCATCAATGTTATTTCGCGGGTGAGCATGTTGGGAATGGGCGTGGGTGCCTTTGCTTTGATTGTTGTGCTATCGGTGTTTAATGGTTTTGAAGGATTGGTGCTTTCGCTTTATAGTTCCTTCTATCCCGATTTGGAAATCCGCGCAATAGCCGGAAAAACATTTGAGGATAACGCCACCCTCTCCGGTAAAATCTTACAGCTCGATGGCATCGCTTCGCTTTCCCGTACGCTGGAGGAAAATGCCTACCTCGAATACGGTGAGCAAGCCCAGATAGGAACCATTAAAGGTGTTGATGAAAAATACAATGATGTAACCACCGTAAAAAAGTATGTGCGAGATGGGCAATTCCTGCTGCGCGATTCCACGCGCAACTATGCTGTGGTGGGTGCCAACATCAGCTACCCCATGAATATAGATGTAACCCGGGGAATGGAACCTCTGCGCGTTACCGTTCCGCGCAAAGGAGTGAAAACTGTTTTTGCACCTGAAGATGCGTTTAATACTATACCGGTTATTCCTGTTGGTGTTTTTTCTATTCAGCAGGAATTTGATTCTAAATATGTATTCGTAAGCCTCGAATTTGCGCGCGAGCTGTTGAGCGAAGAGAACAGGGTTTCTGCTTACGAACTAAAACTGAAACCAGGCGAAAATATTGAAGACGCAAAAAAACAAGTGAAACTATTGGTGGGGAAGGATTTTCAAGTACGCACCCGCTATGAGCAAAAAGCCGAGACCTATCGTGTAATGCTGATTGAGCGATGGGTAACTACTGCCATTCTCGGATTTATCATTCTCATTATTTCGTTCAACATCATTGGTTCGCTGAGTATGTTGGTGCTTGAAAAAACAAAAGACATTTCGATACTGAAAGCCTTAGGTGGCGATAAGCAACTGGTAAAACAGATTTATCTTTTAAACGGAATGCTCTCTTCCTTGCTCGGTGCGTTTTGTGGATTAGCCCTTGGGTATATCATTGTTCTTTTGCAAATGAAGTTTCACTTTCTTAAACTCGGAGGCAGCGAATCGAGTTTTGTTATCAACTACTACCCTGTGATATTAAAATGGCGCGACCCTCTCATCACCCTCGCCATCATCACCTCCATCAGTGTACTGGCGTCTTATTTCCCTGCCAAGAGGGCAAGCGAAAGCGAGATGAGTTTTAAATAGCACAGATATTACTCTTACACTTTGGGTATTGGTGTTGGAACTAAAGACATGTTCAATTTGTTTCAATAATTATATTTGACCCGATTAAAAAAGCCACGCGATGAAATTTATTGCCTCTACTACCTCTCTTCTTAAAAGTTTACAAACCATCAGCGGAGTAATTAACTCCAACTCGGTGCTGCCGATTCTTGAAGATTTTCTGTTTGAAATAAAAAGCGGCAACCTTACCGTATTCGCCACCGACTTGGAAACTTCCATGAGCACCGAACTGAAAGTGGAGGCAAAAGAGAACGGGCGCATCGCCATCCCTGCGCGCATTCTTTTAGATACTTTGAAAACCCTTCCTGAGCAGCCGCTTACTTTTAAAGTAGATGGTAAAACTTTCGGAGTAGAAATTACTTCTGAAACGGGGCGTTATAAACTGAGCGGAGAGAATCCGGATGATTTCCCTAAAATACCACAGCCTGAATCCGTAACCGAAGTAAATATTCCATCATCGGCATTGAGCAATGCTATAGCTAAAACTTTATTTGCAGTAAGCAGCGATGATTTGCGTCCGGCTATGACAGGCGTATTATTTCAGTTATCGCCCGAAGGCATGACCTTTGTTTCTACCGATGCGCATAAGTTGGTGAAGCTGACCAGAAGCGATGTGAAAGCTTCGAAAGCAGCGCAGTTTATTGTTCCGAAAAAAGCATTGGGGCTGTTGAAGAGTTCTCTGCCTTTGACCGATTCTGGAGTGAATGTGAGTTACAATAAATCAAATGCGTTTTTCAGTTTCGATAATACCAAATTGATTTGCCGTTTGATAGATGCCAACTATCCCGATTACAATGCGGTGATACCTCAGAATAATCCAAACAAACTTGCCATCAACCGTTTGGAATTGCAGAATGCGATGCGAAGAATTTCGATTTACTCGAACAAAACCACTTATCAGGTAGTGCTGGCGATTGCCGGCAGCGAATTGAAAATTTCTGCTCAGGACTTAGATTTTAGCAGCGAAGCGAATGAAAGATTAACCTGCAACTACGAAGGCAGCGATATGGAAATTGGATTTAATGCGCGCTTTCTGATTGAAATGCTCGGTGTTTTAGATTCGAATGATATAGAAATTGAGCTTTCTACACCAACTCGCGCAGGGGTTCTTCGCCCAACTGAGAAGAACGATAACGAAGATTTATTGATGCTGGTAATGCCGGTGATGATAAATTCTTAAGAGGTTAATCGTTAATTCTTATTAGTTAATAGTAAATACAACCGCCTTCTTCGGGCGGTTTTTTTATTTTGAAGTATGAAACAGGTTTTTCTTTTTGCGTTCCTACTGCTCACCACTTTTCACTCGCTACTCGCACAGCAAGAAGTCATTTCCCGCACTACCGAATTTATTGTAGCGAAGAAGTACGATGCTGCCAATCTATATCTCGATTCAATTCTGAGAAAGAACGCAAAGAATGCTGATGCGATGATGATGAAAGGGAACGTGATTTTGAATCGTGCAACTGAGAAACTTAAAACCATAAATAGAATAACAGCAGATGATGAAAGCATCTTCTATTCTACCATCCAACCGAAAGAGGCAAAAATCCTTCCCGCGGATACTGTTTTTGCAATAGAAAAATTTTGGCGGAAAAGTTTAAACATTGATAGCAGCCGCAATGATATTCGCAAAGGACTTTGTACCATTTATTCGATGGCGTTAATGAAAGAAAAACTGAAACAAGAAATTACAGCATTAACCACACATGAAAAAAATGAAGATGGAGAACAACCGTATCGCATAACTGAGTATGCAAGAAAATTTAAAGAGCGCGAAAAATTTGACGATGCAATGGAGATGTATCAATTCATCGCAAATTTGTTTCCTAATGTAGCAGGCTTGCGATGCGATATTGCCAGCGAGTATTTTTATGAAGGGAAAATGAAAGAAGCACTCATCTGGCTCGACTCGTGTTATAGTTTTAAAACCGTTGATGAAACTTCTTTTTTAAATGGCGCGTTTATTTATAGCGAGTTAGGTTATTATGACGATGCTCAAAATGTTTTGAATACTTATTCCCGCATCTATCAGCGAAAGATGGATCAATTCTATTTCGGCTTGCGATTATTTGCCGATTCATCGGATGAGTATTTTGAAACACTAGCCTCGTTTACTCAATCGGCAGATTCTAATTCCTATTCTACTGAAATTTATATGGCTCAAAAACTCCTTGCTTTCCGCGACTCATTTCGAGTAAATAATTATCAGCAACTCACTAGCGACAATTCTATTCCCGATTACTATAAAGTGTTGATTCATTCGCGCGCGCTTAAACAATTTGTGAATCAGTGCGAACCTTCGTGGATATATGGATTGTATCAATCTTCTATTGAAAACTATTCAGCCGCAGTGCAATTTTTAGAAGAAGGAGAAAGCTGCGATATGAATTTAGAACAAAAGGAATATTGGATGTTGCATTACGCTTATGTTTTGAATAGGATAGGAGATAGTTATAAGGCGTTACAATATTTTAGTAAGCTATACGGCTCAAAGACTTTGTTTACACAACAGGCAGCAAAATATTTCAGTGCGAAAATTCTATTTGAATTTAAAAAGGATGTTGAAGCAAAAAGAATTTTAGAGGAAGTGAGTTCTTCGAATACAACAACAAAGTATGTGCAACTGGCAAGGCAAAAGCTTAAATAATTACTTCACTCCTTCTTTTCCTGTTTCCGCATGAGGATGTCCGTATTGTTGTTTTTTTTCTTTCCACGCTTTTTCCTCTTCTTCTCTTTCTTTTAATTCTTCGGCAGTAAGATTTTTCAATTCTGTTTTACTTAAATCTGGCGAACCTGCATTTACCCAACAGGTAAACCAAATATCAGCTACCATTTTTATCGAACTTCTCATTCTGCGTTCCACCATGCCGTCCATCATTTTGCTGTATGCCTCTGTATATTCTTCTGAATACATTTTGCTTGTAAAATTTCCTTTTGTATCAAACGAATATTTTCTATCGCTTGCGAACTCCTCACTCAATTTTTTTTCAAAACCAAAAACACTGTCCAGCGCGTGATGGCTTTCCATAATTGTTGCCCAAATTCTCTGAGATGGCTTCGCTACAAATTCAGCCTTGCCAATCAAATAGTCGTAATCTTCTGCAAACAATTCGGGAATTCTAGATTCCCAAAAACCGTGAATGCCAACTTGGTTTGTCATTTGTCCGTTGTAATTTTCGGTGGTATGCAGCGGAACATTCGAATCGGCAATGTAATGACCGAGGTCTGCTGACACATGAAGAATTCTATTCTTGTCTTTCGATTTAAAAGCATCGGTCAGGCGATACATCATTTTCTGTATGTGCCAGGGAACAATACCATAGCTTTTCAACGTATCTTCAGAATATTTTGCAACGGCATCATCCCATCTGTGCGGCATTTCTTTGCACGGGTAGATACAATAATGATCAAGGTCAATATAATGGCGAGGTGCTTCATCTGGTACACCATATCTTCTTTTGTCAGGGTCAACAGCATGTTCAGTTACGTAATCAATATTTTCTTTGTAGAACGAAACCATTTCGGGAGGGAGAAGAAATACCGCTACTCGGTTAATGCGTTTATGCGCCCAAAAGCCCCATGCGTTTGCATTTGTGTTTAGTATTAGAATAAGAAACAGCGGCAGTAAACAGCGGCAGTAAACAGCGGCAGTAAGCAGCGGCAGTAGGCAGGGTATTAAAGTAAATCGCATTTTGAAAAAACTCATTGCTTCTTTGGTAAAAATTTTTCAGGGTTTGCAATCATTCCGCCTAGCATCCTTCCCACTTCCTGATATTTAGCAAGTAAAATTTCATTCTCGCTTTTTGTGATGTAACTGCAATCTTTGGCAAAATTTAAATGAACAATGGTTTCTGCACATTCCCCATCAGCATCTGTCATTTTTGAAGAAAAGTGTTTGGGATACAATCTCTTTCTATAACCTTCAGCAATATTAGCACAAACAGAACGTGATGAACGCCTCACTTGGTCGGTTAGAGAGTAGGTTTCTTCTTTGGGAAATTTCTTCGTCAATTCAAATACAAGCATAGCAGCTTCATAAGCCAGTTTGTACGCATTTAATTCTGTAAAACCCAAACCCATAATTTGTATTTACTACTGCTTACTGCTGCTGTCTACTGCCACTGCATGATCTTCATCAATTTCGGCTACTCCTCCACTCATCACAAATTTCATAACATCCGTAGCTTTAACATCATGTAATACCTGCACTTGATTTGTGTTTACCAAGTATAAAATGCCGGAAAGATTGTATGACCACGGAGCATAAACCGCCACTTTATCAAGTATGTTGAATTCGTGTAAATCATTTTGTGTTATAAAGCCAATACGATATACGCCTGAATCCTTTCCAATTTCAAACATCACGGGTTTATTAAATTTCTTTTTGTTGCTGATGAATGCACCAAAAAAATCTTTCATTGATGAGTAAATATCCTTTACCAAAGGAGTTTTTTCCATCATCATATCAAGAATGTGTAAAAGCGGCTGAACAATTACTAATGAACCAATGAAGCCAATAAAAGCAATAAGTAGAAACATGGCAACTATTCCCATGCCCGGATAATAGAAGTGGAAAATAAATTGAAACACTGCTTCTATTTTCGAATCAAGCCAATCGAAAATGGAAAACAGGGCATATACGGTTACAAAGGTGGGGGCTAACAAAAGTAAACCTTGCAAAAAATAAGAAACAACTTTCCCGAATCCTGATTTAAACCACGTTTTTGTCCTGCCCATAATTGAGAATTTGTTGCTGTAAAAATAAAAAGTTCGAAATGCTATTTTTGAACGATGGGCAAAGTTCCTCTTTTCCTTTTCTTATTCTGCACATTGTTTTCGGCTTCATCAAAAGCGGAGGATAAATTCGGAGTTATTGGAAGATATTCGATTGAAACCAATTATCAGTTCGGCAGAATTATTCCTCATAACAGCAGATTTCAAACGAAGGTTACAGGATTTACCAATTCCTTTGAAGCCAGTTTTTACAAGCAAACTCTTGGTGAAAAAGCGTGGCAACGTAAGCTTCATTATCCCGAATTGGGCGGCTCATTCCTTTTTGGTCACAATGCCGACCAGCAAACATTTGGAAATGTGTACATGATTTTAGCGGTTGCTAAATTTTGGATTGTAAGAAGCAAATACGTTGATTTCTATGTTCGGATAGGAACGGGCTTGGCTTTCGCGCCACGTCATTTCAATCTTATTTCCAATCCTGAAAATACAGTGATTGGCTCAACGGTAAATTCAGCCGACCAAATTCGGTTGGGATTAGATTTTAAACCTTCTCCGCAAGTTCATCTAACGCTTGGATTCAATCTTACGCATTATTCCAACGCAGCTACACAACGCCCAAACTTAGGCGTAAATGCCTTAGCAGTTTCATTTGGCTTGAGATATTTTCCGAAAGTGAGTAAGGAGTTGAAGTATAACCGATCTAAAGTTCCAA
>JBKJJB010000348.1:0-3014 GCA_046598235.1 Chitinophagales bacterium | reverse complement strand
GCCGCTGCGGGAAGCATTAACACTGGAGGAAGTTTCCTGAATGGTATCTGTACCGATTTTGCAGGAAATATTTACGTTACTGATTTTTCTTCTACACCCAAGAAAATTTACCGCATGAGCATTGCCACTCAGCAGTTCAATACGTTTGTAACCAATATACCTAAAACCCCTAACGGAATTGTATGGGATCCGTTTCATAACCGACTGGTGGTAGCAACATGGGGAACCAACGCGTCTCTTTTGGGAGTGACCATGAGTGACTCAACCATTGCTACTATTAAAACAACTTCCTTTACCAATATTGATGGAGTTACAATTGATGAGGATGGAAATTTTTATGCTGCGGAATGGGGCACCGATAGAGTTTACTTTTTCGATTCTGCTATTTTAAATGCTCCGTTGCAAGTGGTAAACGGACTGGGTAACCCGGCTGATATTTCTTACAATCAGTTGCGTGATACATTGGCAGTGCCCAACACCAGTTTAAATACAGTAACTTTTTACGGCTTTCCAAGGCCAAGACCAACCACTGATTTTGATACAGTAACCGTTTCCTATTCAAAAACAATTTGCGTTTTACAAAACGATTTAATAAGCGGAAACATTCTGCTTGTGCTGCAAAGTTTTTCTTCCTCTCAATTGGGTAATGCTGTTGCTTTGGGTAACTGTATTGATTACACGGCAAGCAACATTGGAAGCGATACCATTACTTATACTGTTTGCTCAGTTGACACTCCTTCGTTTTGTAGAACAGGAACTTTGGTTATTACAAACATTGCAGGCGGAGGCAATCAGACACCTGTTGCTTATGATGATACTGCCAGCACCACACAGCCCAATTCTATTACCGTAAATGTGGTGGCTAATGATGTAGATGCATTGGATAATACGCTCTGTGTTTCTATTCTCAGTCTTTCCAATTTCTTTTCTACTGATTCTACCAATTGCCACAATATTATTTACACGCCCGATTCTTCTTTTACCGGAAACGATACTTGTATTTATGTGGTATGCGATAATGGAGTGCCTGCTTTGTGTGATACGGCTGTATTAGTGATAACCACAATTGCTAATCCAACGTTATTGCCAGTAGCTGGGTTAAATTCATACACAATATTTTGTCAAGGAATATTTGTAATTAATAATTCTACAAACAGCGATAGTTCAGTTTTTCATTTTCGTGAATTAGACTGTTGTTCATGGTATCCTGATACAACATTTTACAATAAAGATTCGGTAGAGTATGCCCTCGGAGATGACAGCCATCAATGGGAAATATGCCTTACGGCATATAATCAATTTGGAAGTTCATCCATTTGCGATACTATATTAACAGGATGTGAATCCATTTCCGAAATCACTCTCCTCAACATTTCTATTTTTCCAAATCCCGCCAACAATATTCTAACCATTGATATGAAAAACAACAATGATGAAATAACCCGCAGTTATTCTTCTATCGAAATTTTTAATGCCATTGGTGAAAAACAAAAATCAGTTTCCAAAAAAGGAACAGGCAAAATTGTTTCGCTAGATGTAAGCGATTTGCCAAATGGAATTTATCTGGCTACTATTATTTCCGATAAGCGCGAAAAGAGAGTGCTGGGAAAGTTTACGGTTAGTAAGTAGGCTGTCATGTTGAGCGAAGGTTTCCGCAGCGAAACATCTTGTATTAATACAAGATCCCTCACTTCGCAAAGCCTTCGTTCGGGATGACATAGCATGTTAATGAATAGCATCAAACAAAAAAGGGCAACCTACGGGCTGCCCTTTCTGTTTTAATTATTGCTGAAATACTAAGCCAAATCGAAGCGGTCAAGATTCATTACCTTGTTCCATGCTGCTACAAAGTCGTTGACAAATTTCTTTTCAGAATCTGCACAACCATAAACTTCTGCCAATGCTCTCAATTCTGAATTAGACCCGAAGATAAGATCTGCACGGGTGGCAGTCCACTTCATTTCTCCGGTTTTTCGGTCGCTGCCTGCAAAAGCATGTTGCCCGCTGTCAAGTGGCTTCCAGGTAGTGTTCAAATCAAGCAGGTTCACAAAGAAATCGTTAGTCAATGCATCCGCTTTCTTAGTGAATACGCCATATTTCGAGCCATCAAAGTTCGTATTCAACACGCGCATGCCACCTATTAAGGCAGTCATTTCAGGTGCAGTCAACGTCATCAATTGCGCTTTGTCAATCAACATTTCTTCTGCCGTTGCCGTATGCTTAGGCTTAAAGTAATTGCGGAAACCATCAGCACCCGGCTCAAGGACAGCAAATGATTCAACATCTGTTTGCTCTTGCGAAGCATCTGCTCTTCCTGCGGTAAAAGGAACTTTCACATCATGTCCAGCATTCTTCGCTGCCTTTTCAATTCCCGCACATCCTGCCAAAACAATCAAGTCAGCTAATGAAACCTGCTTGCCTCCGGTGTTGAATTCTTTTTGAATTCCCTCAAGAGTTTTCAGCACGGTTGTTAACTGGGCAGGATTGTTTACTTCCCAATCCTTCTGCGGAGCAAGACGAATGCGAGCGCCATTAGCTCCTCCGCGTTTATCAGAACCACGGAAAGTAGATGCCGAGGCCCATGCAGTAGAAACTAATTGAGACACGGTCAATCCTGAGTCAAGTATTTTACCTTTCAGTGCTGCAATGTCTTTATCATCCAATTTATTTGTAGCGGCAGGAATAGGGTCTTGCCATATCAACTGTTCTTTAGGAACTTCCGGACCTAGATAGCGGGCAATAGGACCCATATCACGATGCGTAAGTTTGAACCACGCGCGGGCAAATGCATCCGCAAATTCTTTCGGGTTTTCAAAGAAGCGTTTTGAAATAGGACCATAGATAGGGTCTAATCTCAACGAAAGGTCTGTAGTCAGCATCGTTGGTGCATGAGTCAATGATGCATCGTGTGCATCAGGCACTGAGCCCGCCCCTGCACCACCTTTCGGTTTCCATTGATGCGCGCCTGTCGGGCTTTTACTCAATTCCCATTCAAAACCTTTTTGGTTTTGAAT
>JBKJJB010000376.1:0-3432 GCA_046598235.1 Chitinophagales bacterium | reverse complement strand
CTGGCAAATGGATCTAATGCTGTAGTAAAACCCCTGCCTTACGCACCCAATGTAGAGTTAACCATGTATGTAATGGCGGGCAGCATGTTTGAGAACGATTCAATGAATGGTATTGCCTACATCGTGCAACGCATTATCAATACCAAAGTAAGTAACTATCTGCAAAGCAGAGCGGGTTCGCTTCATTCGTTCAACTCTTCCTTTCGCTCATTTACAACTAACGAGCGCACTGTATTTGTGCTTACAGTACCGGCAGATAGTACCAGTGCCGGCTTAGAGCTTTTAATAAATTTTGCTCTAAAAGCCACCGTAAGCGAAGAGCTATTCAAAGCAACCGTAGATTCTGTGCTACTCGAAAATGAACGCGATAAGCAGATTCCTAAAAAACAGTTTGAGGATAAACTACTAAAGAGCCTTTATCGCACCGAGTTTGAAAAGATGAATGGCAAAGGCAACCCTGATGAGTTGGAAAAGATTGAACTGCCCGATGTTATCAGATACTTAAGAAAGTATTACTTTCCTAACAACACCGTTGTAATTGCCACCGGCAATTTACGTTACATGACCTTCCGCAATCAGTTTGAAGATTTGTTTAATCCGCTCATAAGAAGTGAGTTTGACCCTGAGTTTATTACCAAGATAACTGACTTCAAGCCCATGCTATATACCCGTCAGTTTATTATCGAAGATTCAACCGCTACTCCCGAGTTTCATATATGCTGGCAGTTTCCGGGAACTAACTCAAATAACCTGGCAAGTTATAGTGCGGCACTGTTAACTACCATGCTAAACGATAGAAATAATTTTATACAGGTAAAGGCAGCTAAAATGCGCTGCAGGAAACTGGTAGCCCAATATGAAGCGGGCAACTACAGTGTATTTTAAGGGTAATTGTTCAGCCCGACACCGCCAATTTTGTAGCTACCTATCAGTTCGTAATGAAGGAACTTCTGCGGCTGGAAAAAACATTAGTAAACGAAGCTATGATGAATGTTGCCAAGTTACAGTTCAGCAAAGATTTTGAGCTTTCGAAAAAGACAAAGGAGTTCCCCGAAAAAGTGGTAAAGCACTGGGTGTATAAAGATGATAGCTATTTCCGTTTTCTTTCTGATAGTATAATAGCTGTAAGCGAGAGAAAGTTGAAGATTTTTGTAATGGAATATATGAATCTGAATCCGCATGTTACCGGTTTACTAATTAGCAAAGCAGAAAGGGAAAGGTTGCAGGTTGACAGTGCTTTTGCCGATGTAAACGACAGCGTAGGAAATTATGTATTTAAGTATTTGCAAAACATAACCGACTTAGAAGGTGCAGACAACTTAACTATGCAACAGAACCTATTGCAATGGCTGCAAATTAACGGAGATGTAAATATACAGGTAAACGGATTTTCAGATAAAGGGGAGTATAACAAAGTGCGAGAACCGGAAATTATGAACTGGATTGACTCTATTCCTACTTTTAGAAAAGCAACCAGTGATTTTGTAGAAAAAGGTTACTTGCCTCCCGAAACAATGCGGGCAGTTAAAATTGTAAAGTATCTATATGAACACGGCATATCAGCTGACAGGCTATCGGGTACTGCTATGAAGTTTTCTTCAGAAAACGATCAGGAGGCTATTGATAACGCCAAGTGTACAGTTACTCTAAACAAACTGCATAAAACGATGCCCTTACGCGAATACCACAACAAAAAATCTAAAGAATAATTGAACATGACTGAAAAGAAACCCAAAGATTCAACCATAATAATGACCGAGATTGTGTTGCCTAACGACACTAACGCTCTCGGCAATCTTCGCGGAGGAAAAATATTGCACTGGATGGATATTGCCTCGGCTATTGCTGCCGGTAAACACTCCAACGCGGTAGTAGTAACTGCTTCGGTAGATAATGTTTCGTTCGAAAATCCGATTAAACTGGGCGATGTAGTAACCATAACTGCAAAAGTTACCCGTGTATTTAATACGTCCATGGAAACCCACATTGAAGTATGGGCAGAGAACCTTCCTTCGCAAACACGTTACAAATGCAATGAGGCGTATTACACTTTTGTTGCACTTGATAGCAATGGAAGACCTAAGAAAGCACATATTCTTACTCCCGAAACGGAAGAAGAAATCAAGATGTATGCCTCTGCTTTAGCACGCAGAGAACTTCGCCTTGTGCTGGCGGGAAGATTAAAGATGCACGACTCTAAGGAGTTGAAAAAATTGTTTGAGGAGAGTTAGAAGTTAGCAGAGTTGTTATTAGAAACGGAATAGTCTTCCTTCAGTATAAACCAAGTGGAATAGTGGATGAATGGAAGAACATGAATAAACACCCCATTTGTCCAGTATTCCATTATTCCATACTAACGTCCGTCTCCGTCTAAAAGATTTCCTAAACCGCCCAGCAAACCTCCTTCTTCTCTTCTGCCTCCTGTTTGTGGCGCATATTGATAAATGCGCGATGCTAATCTTGAAATAGGAAGTGTTTGTAACCAAACTTTACCAGGACCTCTCAACACAGCAAAGAACATTCCTTCGCCTCCGAAAATGGTGTTCTTAATTCCTCCTACCATTTGAATATCAAAGTCCACATCTTTAGTATAAGCTACAACGCAACCTGTATCAATATGTAATATTTCACCGGGAGCAAGCATACGTTCAATGATGTGGCCGCCCGCATGAACAAACGCCAATCCATCACCTTCCAGTTTCTGCATAATAAAACCCTCTCCTCCAAACAAACCCGTGCCCAGCCGCCTTTGAAAATCAATGCCTACGCTTACTCCTTTTGCTGCGCAGAGAAAAGCATCTTTCTGACAGATTACCTTCCCTCCCATTTGTAATAAATCTAAAGGAATTATCTTACCAGGATATGGCGATGCAAAGGCTACTCTTGCTTTGCCGGTACCCATATGTGAGAAGGCAGTCATAAACAAACTTTCCCCTGTCAATAATCTTTTACCTGCACCCAATAGCTTACCCATTAAGCCGCCACTGCCACTGCTGCTGCCATCACCAAAAATGGTTTGCATTTGAATCTGCTGATCTTTGTACATAAAGGCACCTGCCTCTGCCACTACGGTTTCCTGCGGGTCGAGTTCAATTTCTACACATTGCATTTCTTCTCCAAAAATGCGGTAATCAATTTCATGGTTGGTTCTCATTATTTCTATTGTTGTTTTATGATGAATGTAAAAGCAAATATAGAAGTGGAAACGAATGAGGCAATTAAAATATTGTGAAGAAGGTGGTGCTGAATGGGCTTAAAGAACCCTTTGTCCTCGCGGGGTCTTCCGGCTTTGCGGAGACCCTGCGGTTAAAAAGATGTCATCCTATGCTTGCAATCAGGAACGAAGATGAATAATAGATTTGATAATTATTCACATTGAAGGAAAAGGAGAGGATGGAAACTAACAATTGTCATTAGCTCACAGAAGCCGTT
>JBKJJB010000327.1:0-5642 GCA_046598235.1 Chitinophagales bacterium | reverse complement strand
CTTTACATCCTTCGGCTTTAAAGTCTGCTTGCCTTGTTATAATAACATTCACTCTCCCTGCCAGGGGACGGAATTTTGCAGGAATACTTTCGTAAGATTTTCTTCCCATCAACACATAATGACCCCAGGTAACATTTTTGAAATACTCCATATCCTTAGGTAAATGCCACAGCAAATTTTTGTTTTTGCCTATTGCATTATTCTCTCCAACTGCTACAACCATCGAAATTTTCATGCTTCAAGAATACGCAATCAGAACCATTTCTGTTTAATTTATAATCCTTTTAAAGACAATCTAACGTGTAAGTGTAAGTAAGTTCATTCTTATTCATAAAAATCTCTCCGTTTAATCTTCATTTTTGTCGCTACGTTTTTTCTGAGTAAATTGCTGATAAGAATGAATAATGAAGTAGAAAATATAATTGACCTTGAACAGGAAAAGAAAACGATACTGAAGGAGTACCGCGCCTTGCTGCGCTCGTTGCGAAAAAATGCTTCGCTTCAGGAGAAGAAGATGGTGCGCAAGGCATTTGAACTGGCTATGGAAAGCCACAAAGACATGCGCAGAAAAAGCGGTGAGCCTTATGTGCTTCATCCGATTGCTGTTGCAAAAATTGTGAGCGAAGAAATGGGCTTGGATGCTACTTCTGTTATCTGTGCCCTTCTGCATGATACCGTTGAAGACACCGAAGTAACCCTCGAAGAAGTAGAGCGCACTTTCAATAAAGAGATTGCAAAGATTGTTGACGGGCTTACAAAAATTTCCGGAGTATTTGATTTGAATTCATCTATTCAAGCAGAGAATTTTAGAAAGCTTTTGCTTACGCTTAATGATGATATACGGGTTATTCTTATCAAACTTGCTGACCGTTTGCACAATATGCGCACGCTTGATTCGCTCAAGCGCGAAAAGCAATTAAAGATTGCCAGCGAAACTATGTTTTTGTATGCTCCACTTGCTCACCGTATGGGCTTGTATGCCATGAAAACCGAGCTGGAAGACCTCGCGCTTAAATACACCGAAGCTGAGCTTTACAAGGACATCGCTCAAAAGCTACAGGATAAAAAACGAGAGCGCGCAAAATTTATCAGCGATTTTATTAAACCCTTAAAAGAAGAATTAGAAAAGCGCGGATTCAACTTTGATATTTACGGCAGACCGAAATCTATTTATTCCATTTTTAGTAAGATTAAAAACAAAGGTGTTCCGTTCGAAGAGATATATGATTTGTTCGCCATTCGAATTATTCTCAAATCATCTTCGGTAGATAAAGAAAAGAGCGATTGCTGGGGAGTATATTCTGCTATTACCGACATCTATCATCCTAATCCCGACCGTCTTCGCGATTGGCTGAGCAATCCAAAAACAAATGGTTACGAAGCCTTGCACACCACTGTAATGAGTTCAACCGGTAAATGGGTAGAAATACAAATCCGCACCGAGCGAATGCACGAAATTGCAGAGAAAGGTTTTGCTGCCCACTGGAAATACAAAGAAGGAAGTGCAGATAATGTGT
This sequence comes from Chitinophagales bacterium, assembly GCA_046598235.1. Lineage (GTDB taxonomy): Bacteria > Bacteroidota > Bacteroidia > Chitinophagales > LD1 > Bog-950. Next base: position 4,125 of record JBKJJB010000327.1, on the reverse strand, counting down.
TGGATGAATGGCTCGAAAAAATTCGCGGAGTATTAAGCAATGCCGATACTTCGGCTTTGGATGTAGTAAATGATTTTAAGCACGAGTTATTCAGCGAAGAAATTTTTGTTTTTACACCAAAGGGTGATTTAAAGCGACTGCGCAAAGGAGCAACTGCGCTCGACTTTGCTTTCGAAATTCATAGCGGTGTAGGCAAGAAATGCATTGGTGCAAAAGTGAATAACAAACTGGTGCCATTAAGCCATGTAATGAAGAATGGCGACCAGATAGAGATTCTTACTTCTAATAAACAAATGCCCAATGAAGACTGGCTGAATTTTGTAGTTACAGCAAAAGCGCGGTCGGTTATAAAGCAATCATTAAAAGAAGATAAAAAGAAAGCCGCCACTGAAGGAAAAGATACGCTTGAGCGAAAATTAAAGCAACTAAAGATTGATCCCAGCGAGGCAAACGTTCTGTTGCTGATGAATTTCTATAAAGTTATTTCTCCGCTCGATTTGCATTTCAACATTGCCAATAAAAAAATTGACCTTGGTGAACTAAACAAGTTCGATGTAGTGGGAGGTAAAATAAAACTCCCTAAACCTGTCAACACCCAACGCGCAGAAAACATTGATGAAGCAGTAAAGCAGGCTTTACAAAAAAATGCCGAGTTGCTTATTATGGGCGAAAGTGCCGATAAGATTGATTACAAATTTGCACCTTGCTGTAATCCTATCCCCGGAGATGATGTGTTTGGGTTTCTTACTATCAATGAAGGAATAAAAATTCACCGCACCAACTGCCCTAATGCGGTGCAACTTATGAGCAAGTATGCTTACCGTATTGTAAAAACACGATGGACTAAAGAACATGAAATTGCTTTCCTCACAGGCATTAAACTCACCGGAATTGATGATGTGGGATTAGTAAACAAAATTACAAACGTCATTACCGGACAAATGAACCTAAACATGCGTTCTCTTTCTTTTGAAAGCACCGATGGCGTATTCGAAGGAAAAATAATGGTGTATGTTCATGACACTGCCGAGTTAGAAGACCTTACCACCCGCCTCAACGAACTGGATGGCATCTTGGATGTAAGCCGATTTGATTCGGAGGACGAGAAAGGGTAATCCTGCTTTCATTTCCCCAATTTCTTATCAACACCCTTTAATTTGCTAATTGCCTAATTGAATTTATTTTCGTGCGTGAATCCGAACCATACAGAACTAATTGCCGAAATAAAGAACATCTTCTCTGCCTACTTAGAGAGGAAAGAATTACGTAAAACAAACGAACGCTTTATTATACTCGAAGAAATCTACTCCCGTAACGACCACTTTGAGGCAGATTCTCTATTCAATGATTTACTAAATCAAAAATTTAACGTAAGCCGCGCTACGGTTTATAATACGCTTGACCTATTAGTATCCTGCGATTTAGTGAAGAAGCATCAGTTCGGGAAAAATCTGGCGCAATACGAAAAAAGTTATGGTTATAAACAACATGACCATATCATTTGTGTAGATTGTAAAAAAGTAGTTGAATTTTGCGACCCTAGAATACAGAACATTAAAAGCATGATGGGCGACTTACTCAATTTTAAGATTACCCATCATTCGCTAAACATGTATGGTATTTGCGGTAGTTGCCAGAAGAAAAGAGAAATGGCAACATCCGCTAAAACAAAAACTGAAAAACAAATAGCATAAAAATGAAGAACGAAATTAAAGACGGAATTTTAGTTATTTCTCTCGAAGGCAACCTACTTGGTGAACATACCAACGCACCGGTAATGGAACTTTTGCAAAAAAGTATTGAAGCAGGCAACAAAAAAGTGCTTTTCAACCTTAGCGAAATGAAGTTTATCAATAGCACCGGATTAGGAATGTTGCTGACTGCAGTTTCAAAAACAAGAAATGCAGGTGGAGAACTTACTCTATGCAGTTTACCCGAACAAATGAAAAAGCTGTTGCAAATGACAAAATTAGAAAGTGTGTTTAACGCGCAGACTGATGAAGCAAGTGCTATTTCATTTTTGAAAAACGCTTAAGCAAATTGTATTTACACAAATAAAAATAACCATTAACTATTAAATTTCATGGCAGTTGATATATTGTTAGGTCTTCAATGGGGAGACGAAGGCAAAGGAAAAATCATTGATTATCTCGCTCCAAAGTACGACATCATTGCGCGTTTTCAGGGCGGACCAAACGCAGGGCATACCTTAATAATTAACGGAGAGAAAACTGTTTTGCATACAGTACCCTCAGGAATTTTTCAAGATCGCCCGATGAATGTAATTGGCAACGGAGTGGTAATTGACCCTGTAACTTTAAAAAAAGAAGTTGAACAACTTACTGCAAAGGGAATTGAAATTAATAAACGTCTTTTTATTTCTAAGAAAGCACACTTCATTCTCCCTACTCATAAAATTTTGGATGCAGCCAGCGAAGCAGCAAAAGGTCAATCAAAAATTGGGTCTACCCTTCGTGGCATCTCTCCTACTTATATGGATAAAACCGGAAGAAATGGTTTGCGTATAGGAGATATTCTATCTTCTGAATTCAGAAACCTATACGACAAAATAAAAGAGAAGCACCTGAAACTTCTTACCATTTATGATTTTGAATTTTCATTAGATGAAATTGAAAAAACGTGGTTCGAGGCAATTGATTTTGTGCGCTCACTTAACCTGATTGATTCAGAGTATTACTTAAACAACGCGCTATCAAAAGGAAAAACAATCTTAGCAGAAGGGGCACAGGGAACCATGCTTGATATTGATTTCGGAACGTATCCGTATGTTACTTCTTCTAACACTATTACTTCGGGCGCCTGCAACGGTCTTGGTATTCCACCAACAAAAATTAAAGAAGTAATAGGTATTGCAAAAGCCTATTGCACTCGTGTTGGCAGCGGACCTTTCCCTACTGAGTTGCTTGACGCTACCGGTGAGCGCATACGAAAAATTGGAAGTGAGTTTGGAGCAACTACAGGTCGTCCGCGCAGATGCGGATGGATTGATTTGCCGGCATTGAAGTATGCTATTATGATTAACGGAGTTACTCAAATTGCAATGACCAAAGCAGATATTCTGAATGATTTTGAAGTGATAGAGGCATGCACCGATTATAAAATGAACGGAAAAACATCGCAGGAAATTCCTTACGATTTATGCGATACTGTGATTGAGCCCGTTTATCACAAACTCTGCGGATGGAAAACTGACTTGCGCAAATTCTCTAACTATGATGATTTGCCGGAAACATTCTTAGGGTATCTTTCTTTTGTGGAAGAATACCTGGGAACTGAAGTCACCATGATTTCAACCGGACCTGAGAGAGAGAGATTGGTATTTAAGAGAGCTATGGAGTCGGTTGCGTAGTATTTTCACCCTCTAGAGTTTATTTAATCTTACGTGGAATAATGGAAAGATGGATGAATGGAATAAAAGCCATCTATCGGAACAAATTCCAACATTCCAATATTCCTTTATATCCTTTGGTCAATGCTTTTAAAAGATTAAAGGGTTTATAATCAGAAGCCTTGTATGGCAGAAAGCACAACAATTTCCCTTCCCGATATTGAACTTTTTAAGCAGCAGGCGTTGCTGTGGGCTAATCATTTTAAAACTGTTTGCCTCCTTGACAACAACAATTATCCGTACGAAAAATATAGAAGTAAAGAATGGGTTCTTGCCGTGGATGCAGTGAGTGAATTTACAGGTGGCGAAAATGCTTTTGAAGAACTAAAGAAGTTCAAAGCTGAAACTCTTACAGGTATTTTTGGCTTCCTATCTTATGATTTAAAAAATCAGATTGAAAAACTTTCAAGCAACAATCGGGATGGAATAAAATTTCCTGAAATGTATTTTTTCAAGCCTCGCTATGTTTTTGAAATCACAGAAAATAAGCTGACTGTAAATAGAAACTATCCGGAGACTTTTGAGTTGATTGAATTGATTCAAAAAATTCAAATTAAGCAAAAGGTAAAAGGCAAAGAGCAAATACTAAAGGCGAGAACTTCAAAAAATGATTATCTGAAAAATGTGGAAGCCATTAAAAAACAAATTGAAGAAGGTGATTTTTATGAATTGAATTATTGCAATGAATTTTATGCAGATAATGCTGAAATAAATGC
>JBKJJB010000110.1:0-9338 GCA_046598235.1 Chitinophagales bacterium | reverse complement strand
CCCAACTTAAGGATGCACTATTTGTACTGACAGACGAAGAATACAATCCGTTCGGAACATTACAAGTAACAGTAGCTGCCGAAGTAGTGAATCCCGCAGAAGCAGAATAAGCCGATGAACTTCCCGAACAAACACTTTGCACTTGAAATTCATAAGTAGTAGATGCAGCTAACCCTGAAACAGCAACCGATGTAGAAGAAGATGAACCAGAAACCCAGGTGGCGGAAGTAGTTGGTTTATATCTAACATTATAACTCATCGCTCCTGTTGATGCCCAACTTAAGGATGCACTATTTGTACTGATAGACGAAGAATATAATCCGTTAGGAATATTGCAAGTAACAGTAGCTGCAGAAGTTGTAAAACCCACTGAAGCAGAATAAGCCGATGAACTTCCCGAACAAACACTTTGCAACTGAAATTCATAAGCAGTAGATGCAGTTAATCCTGAAACAGCAACCGATGAAGAAGATGATGAAACAAAAACCCAGGTGGTAGAAGTGGTTGGTTTATATCTTACATTATAACTCACCGCTCCTGTTGATGTCCAACTTAAGGTTGCACTATTAGTATTGACAGACGAAGAATATAATCCGTTCGGAATATTACAAGTAATAGAACCTGAAGGCGGAACACCTCCGAGTGAAGTTAATATACTTGCCCTTGCCACCGAAAGAGCAGCATTCATTCTTGCCGATTGTCCCTGCGAAAACATATTCATAGAGGCATCGTTGGAGTAATCCATATAGTTCATAAACATATCTCCGGTGGGTGCGTTGCCGGAACAACCCGACAAGTGCGGAAATACAGGATTTCCGTAATTGGGAGCCTGTTGCGGAGGGCAATCGGCTACTAAATCATTGCCGCAGTTTTGGTCTCCCCAAACATGATATACGTTCAGCCAGTGAGCTACTTCATGTGTAGCGGTTCTTCCTTTATTATAGGGGGCGGCAACCGTTCCTGTATTTCCAAAGGCAGAATATCTGATTACCACACCATCACCCTTCGGATTTCCACCGGGGTAAGTGGCGTATCCAAGATAAGTTGCAAGATTACAAACCCATATATTCAAATACTGTCCGCTGGGCCACGCATCATCACCTCCCTGGCTGCTCATCTTTACAGCTCCATTGGAGGTCCAGGAAGTTACCGTAGTTGCTTTGCGAATAATTCCGGTGGTAGCATTTCCATTCGGGTCGCGTTTGGCGAGGCAAAATTGAATACCGGTATTGGCGGCAAGCGGTTGAAAAACAGTAGGCGTGTTTACCGCATCGCTGTTGGTTCTTCCAAAATCCTTGTTCAGCACATCAATTTGCGAAAGCACCTGTGCATCAGAAATATTTTGCGCGGCAGTATTATAAATAACATGCACTACTACCGGAATAGTGATAACTCCTGTGGTGCTTGAACGGTTCGCCATTTTCAATTGCATGGCGCTTTCTATTTCATCCATCCTGCTTTTCATTCCGGGGTCTTCAGCCAATTGCATTTGAAGATATTCAGGCGCAGCGCAGCTTCTAAGTTCTGTTGACTGGCTTAGCTCTATAGCCGCCTGGTCTTTTGCAATTGATAATTCTTCATCTTTTTCTTTTCGGCACGAGCCAAACGCCAGCAACAATGCAGTTGCAAGCACCAGCGGCCATCTGAACATTTTAGTTTTCATAGGGTTTTTGTTTAGGTTTTATTTTGTTTTCACAATGACAATTACTTCTTCAAATACATAACATTTACACTCCGCATAAGCAGCTATTTTTTTTCTTTCATAAATGGGGAGATGATTGTTGGATCACTTACCTCACTTAGCTATCATTATTACTTCACTTCTTTCTCTTGCTCGTTTGGTAAACCATTTTTAATTGGTTAGCCCCGCGATTATATTTAATAGAGAATTAATATGTTCAAAGTAAAAACCGGAATGCTGCAATCATTGTATTCACCTAAATTCGGAACCTTGCATTCTCGGATTGCTAAAACAGGACAATTCAGAAAAAACAGAAAAGGAAAACGGACGGTTGAAGTAGAGGATACGTTCCTCCGTTGAACAAGTAAAAAATAAAGAAATAAAAACGGTTGGAAAAAAAGTATGAATTCTTAGTAAGGATTTTGAGTTATTCGTTTTGAAAACAGTTGATAAGCAATTTTTCATTGGTAAATGCCGCAAAAATAAATTTATGAACGATTGACGTTAGTAAAGTTAAGTGCTATTAACGCAGATGATGAAGTATGCGTTACATTATTTTATGCATTTAACATTGACCGTGGTAAAACTTCCCCGTATCGGGCAATATCATACACATGCACGGGAAATATTTTCTCTCTACACAAGTGAAATACCACCTGTACGCTGTTAGCATGAAACTTGATTTCTTTTCGTGCCAACTATTTTAAAGTTTTTCATAGTTCAAAAATTTTCTTTGTTCAGTTTGTTTTTTCATAAAAGTGCGCCAGGGTTTTAGTCTTCCCTGGCGTTTTTCTTTTTATAGCAGAAACGATGTGTGAATGATGTAACTCTTTCTCCGGATTGTATAACACTTCGCATCACAAACCGCTCATCTTTGCACCGTGAAAATTCTTTCACATATACTTAGTCTTTCATAACCGCATCAGGATAGTTGGATCTCCTGATGCGGTTTTTTATTTTTGGTTTTTGTATTTCTGTTGAATCAATGCAATAAGTGAACTATGTAACTCCTTTAGGCAATTGTGTAACTTATTAAGGTTTGCGCGCTACATCTTTGTTCCGTAATTGTTTATCACCTCAGGTATTTATTCACACCTCGTTTAATTTACACACAGTGAAACCTAAACAACAACAAGCTCCCATATATATACTACTGGCAGATGATGATGAGGATGACTGTTTCTTTTTTAAAGAAGTTTTAAAGGAAGTATCTTTTGCCACTCAAATTAAAACAGTGGTAGATGGTGCCAAACTGATGGAATTTCTTTTCAAAAATTCAGCATCTCTGCCGGATGTTCTTTTCCTTGATCTTAACATGCCCCGAAAAAATGGCGCGGAATGTTTGACAGAAATTAAAAGGAACGAAAAACTAAAGTCCCTTCCTGTGGTTATTTATTCTACCGCGCTTATGGTGGAGCAGGCAAACAAACTTTACAACGAAGGAGCAACCTATTACCTGCATAAATGCGATTTTAATAATCTGAAACAGCGTATTGAGCAGGTTCTCGCTTTGCTGGCAAAGAGTTTTGAGCAACCTTCCAGAGATAAGTTTATACTGGGTTAGATGGTTTGCAGTAACTGCTAAAAATAAAAGCCCTTCGCCAACGCGAGGGGCTTTTCATTTTCTGAACGCTAACACATATTAAAGTTCTTTCCCCAACCTGCCCCAAGCATTCCCCACTATTTTTTGAGAAAAAGAGAAAAAATTCCCCAACGTTAAAATTGGTTATCTGTTACAGATAAATAATTTTCTTTTTTTCCCCGAAGGTTTATTTTACCAATGAAAATTAGCGGTACTAAGCTACTTCTATTCCTTCATTGCCTGCTTCTGTTTGGTGCGCTTTGGCATGTTTATTCGATACCCCTCCCCACATTCCGCGAATTACTCGACACACTTTTCGGAATATTCTATTTAAAGCAAAACAGTTGAACCATGGGACGGATTTTTTTACTTACAGCTCTTCCAATTTTATCGGCACAAAAAATTAAAGGCATTTCGGTATCAGTGAATGCTATAACTCATTTCCGAAATAGTATAAAGTTTCCAATCTCCATCGGAACGCCTTTGCAGCCTGAAAATTCTAACTCCTAAGTTGAACGACATATACAAATATTTTTCTATGCATTATTCACAAACAATTAAAAACCAAATAGTATGAAAACAACAATTTTACTTAACCAAAAAACGGAAGGAGTCTGTAGGGAGACGACTGGTTTTGAGCAATTGACCGGGCGCCCCCCCGGCAAAAGCTATTTTAGGAAATCATTACAGGCTTTTGCTTTCCTAATGATTTGTGCCGCATTTGCCTGGCAACCGGCTTTTTCGCAAATCACAGCCGGCTTTGAATTAGACGGTAATGCATTTGCTGTTTTACCTAATCCTCCCGATGACTGGGATCTGATTTATAACGGTACCAGCAGCGCCACAGCAACCTCAGGTATTGTTACCGATTTGCCTTCGAACAACGACAATATATTTACGCAAGGCTCGAAAGATCAGGATCGGATTCAAGATTGGAACTGGACACTCTCTTCTGCACCCGACAAAGATGACGTTCTGCACGCAGGTGTTGCGCTTTACGACCGATCTAAACTTTATTTTTTTGCTGACAGATATGCTATAAACGGAAGTGCACAGTTAGGTTTTTGGCTCTTTAAAGATCAGGTAGCACCGCTGCCCGATGGAACTTTCAGCGGTACACATACGGTGGGAGATATTCTAATTTTAAGCAATTTCTCAAATGGTGGAGGTACAGCCACTATATCCGCATACATGTGGGTAGGAAGTGGCGGAGACTTTGGTTCGCTGCAATCCATAGTTCTGCCTAGTGGAGATTACTATGCTATAGTAAATGATATAAATCAGCCTTCTCCCTGGCCATATATTCCAAAATCAGGACCTACAAACATTTTTGCACCCGGTGCTTTTTTTGAAGGAGGAATTGATTTAGCAGCACTTGGTTTCAGCTTTGACGCTTGTTACTCATCGTTCATCATTGAAACCAGAACATCACCTTCGATAACGGCTACGTTAAAAGATTTCGTGTTTGGTAATTTTAATACAACACCCGATGTAACGGTTAATTCTGATACTATTTGTGTAGGTGGTTCAGCTACATTAACTGCTACCACAGTTGGAAGCGCTACACCAACGGGTTATATGTGGAGCAACGGAGAAACCACTTCTTCTATTACAGTTGCCCCTTTAGTAACTACTACATACACGCTTACCGTAACAAGCAGTAACGGATGTGTTTCAGAACCTGATTCAGCAACGGTCAACGTTAGCCCTCCACCTCCATGTAATATCGGAAGTGTAAGTCCCGCAAATTTAATTTGCAATAATGGCAATTATAGTGTTTCCACCAATCTGAGTGCTTCACTTTATTCTTTCGCATGGACCATGACAGTAGATGGAAATCCCTCTGGATGGAATATTGTTGGTTCCGACAGTTTGCAAACACTTATTTTCTCTTCGGGCAATTGCGGAGCTCCCGGTTTTCAAGTTCACTTTACATTAACTGTAACAGATTTGGCAACCGGATGCGTGAGTACTTGTAGCCAAACATTTACTCCTATATATACTGAGTGCAGTACGGATATTCGTGCTGCTACAGAACTGACTTGTTTATTAACTTCTCAGTATTTACTGGCGAGTTATACATCGAATATGATTAACCCGGTTTTTGAATGGACAAGAAACGGTGTTTCAATTGGTGCAGGATTAAATAACGGAATTGATCTTGATTCCATTTTAATTTCTACCCCCGGAACCTATCGTTTCTCGATAACCGATCCTTCCAGCGGGGCTATTATATGCTTCACTGAAGTTATTGTTACTCAAAATATAACAGCACCTGGTGCAGGTGCGGCTTCCGGTGGAATGTTGACTTGTACCACCACTTCGGTTCAACTCAATGGAAGTTCACCAACGGCAGGAGTTTCTTATAGCTGGAGCGGTCCTAACGCATTCAGTTCTACTCAGCAAAATCCTTCTGTTAGTTTGCCGGGTATTTATACGGTAACGGTTACAGATGCTGCCAATGGCTGTAGCAGTACAGCACAGATTATGGTTGAGCAAAATGTTACTACGCCTTCGTGTAACATCGGAGATTTATTTCCCGCGAGCTTAATGTGCAACAGTGGAAATTATACGGTTTCAACTCCACTAAGTGATTCACTTTATTCCTTTGCATGGTCAATGACAGTAGATGGAAATCCGGCAGGATGGAGTATTGTTGGTTCCAATACCGGAGAATCCATTACGTTCTCTTCAGGCAATTGCGGTGCTCCCGGATTCGAGGTACACTTTACACTATCCGTAACTGATTTATCAAACGGTTGTATGAGTACTTGTAGCAAAGCATTTAGTGTAGGGACTCAAATATCCATGTGTATTGTTGACATTCGTCCTTCGGTGGAATTGACTTGTATTGTAACTTCTCAGTATTTGCTGGCAGGTTACTCTACAAATATTATAAATCCTACATTTGAATGGACAAGAAATGGTGTTTCAATTGGAGCAGGATTAAATAACGGAATTGATCTTGATTCCATATTAATTTCTACCCCTGGAACTTATCGTTTCTCGATAACCGATCCTTCCAACGGGGCTAATACATGCTTCGATGAAATTATTGTTACTCAGAACATCGCTCGACCTACTGCGTATGCTTCCTGCGGAGGAATTTTGGATTGTATTAATGATTCAATACCGCTCCTTGCATTCTCAACAACTCCCGGAGCTACATATATGTGGACAGGCCCGAACGGATTTATTTCCTTTCTGCAAAATCCTTTTGTCTATGAACCCGGTATTTATACTTTAACTGTAACTAATCCAGTTAATGGTTGCAGTAGCAGTGCTACTGACGTTGTGGAACAAGATATTACTCGTGTAACCTGTTACATTTCGGGAGCTGATAATATATGTGTTGCTTCTAACAATATCTATACAGGTCCAACTGGGATGACTTCTTATAGTTGGTCTATCACCGGTAATGGGAATATAGTGGGTTCAGACACTAATCAAACAGTATCTGTGCAAGCGGGTGTCGCTTGTGGGGGTTCGTACACATTAACGCTTACAGTTGATAGCGGAGTTTGTACCTCCACTTGTACTAGTACCTATTCTACAAGAAATACAATTCCTTCCTTTACCTTTATTCCATCCAGTGAAACTATCAACTGTACCTCCGTTCCCACTTTCGGAACACCGGCTACTTTTGATAGCTGCGGCAATGTAAATATCACTTTTGTTGATAGCACATTCCCCGGAAATTGTCTTCAGTCATATTCTACTAAGAGAACATGGACTGCAACAAATGGTTGTGGAAATTCGGTGAGCGCTTCTCAAACCATTAATGTAATAGATAACACTGCTCCGGTATTAAGCGGACAAGGAGCTGACTATACTATTACTTGTCCTTCGGTTCCGGCATTCACACCTCCAACAGCTTATGATTCGTGTGACGTATCACCTGTTCTTACTTATGTGGATACAACTACTCAGGGATTATGTCCCGGAGCATATACCATAAAGAGAACATGGAGAGCAACCGATGCTTGCGGTAACGTAAGTTTACCAGTTAGCCAAACCATTACTGTGTTAAATGCAGCACCTGCGGTTTGTTCTATCGGATTCCCCGAGCCTCCGGGTGGAGGATTTGACATTCTTTGCGGCTATCCGGGTGGACAGCCTGGAAATACTATTTCCAGTTCAACCGTTGCCTCATCCTATTTCTGGGAAATTTTGAGTGTATCTACTACAGGTACTATTCTTCCTTCAGGATGGGTTATAACTTCCGGACAGGGAACTAGCTCTATCACTTTCACCTCGGGTGAATGTGACGGACCTGCTGCTACCATCAGTATCCGTTTAACGGTTACTAATAGTAGCGGATGTTCATGTACCGATACTTGTACTCAAACATTCTCACCGTTTCCTTTCCGTGCACCTTGCGATGCAAATGCAGGACCGGATATGCTTCTTACTTGTGATACTACACAGGTAACTTTGCAGGGTTCTACTACTATTACTTCTTTTCCGGTTAGTTATAACTGGACAGGACCCGGTATTGTTTCAGGTGACAACACAGCAACACCGGTAGTAAATGCAGCAGGAACCTATATTCTATTTGTAACTGTTCTTCCGGGAAGTATAGATTCAGCAGTTTGCAGCGATACAGTAAATGTAGGCGTAAACCAGCCGGCTCCCGCTTGTTCAATTACAGGCTCTCCATCATCACTATGTGGAGCCACAAATATGTATTCAGCACCAGCCGGTATGAGTTCTTATAGCTGGTCAGTTTCAGGAAACGGAGCTATTGTAGGCTCATCTACCAATCAAAATGTAAACGTTCAGGCAGCTAATACTTGCGGTGGAAGTTATATTCTGATGCTTACCATTCAGGATGGAGTTTGTGTTTCTATGTGCAGCGATACTATTGAAGTGTTAGACAACACTGCTCCGGTATTAAGCGGACAAGGTGCAACAGCAACCATCAGTTGCCCTGCTGTTCCTTCGTTCACTGCTCCAACAGGAACAGATGCTTGTGATGCAAGTGTATCGATTGCTTTTGTTGATACTACTACACAAGGCAATTGTGCAGGAACGTATTCAACTACGAGGACATGGAGAGGAACGGATGATTGCGGCAACGTATCAGCACCGGTATCTCAAACCATTAACGTAGTAGATAACACGGCTCCGGTATTAAGCGGACAAGGTGCAACAGCAACTATCAGTTGCCCTGCAACTCCTTCGTTCACTGCTCCAACAGGAACAGATGCTTGTGATGCAAGTGTATCAATTGCTTTTGTTGATACTACTACACAAGGCAATTGTGCAGGAACGTATTCTACGAAGAGAACATGGAGAGGAACGGATGATTGCGGCAATGTATCAGCACCGGTATCTCAAACCATCAATGTAATAGATAACACTGCTCCGGTATTAAGCGGACAAGGTGCAAGTGCAACCATCAGTTGCCCTGCTACACCAAACTTCACTGCTCCAACAGGAACAGATGCTTGTGATGCAAGTGTATCCATTGCTTTTGTAGATACAACTACACAAGGTAATTGTGCAGGAACATACTCTACCAAGAGAACATGGAGAGGAACGGATGATTGCGGAAACGTATCAGCACCGGTATCTCAGACCATCAATGTAATAGATAACAGTGCTCCGGTATTAAGCAACACTTGTATTCCATGTGTGAATGCAACTATCAGTTGTCCTAATACACCTCAGTTTAGAGCACCAACAGCTACCGATGCTTGTGATGCAAATCCAATCATATCGTTTGTAGATACTACAACTCAAGGTGCATGTCCCGGAACGTATATCATTTCGAGAACATGGAGAGCTACTGACAATTGTGGAAACGTTTCAGTTCCGCTGACTCATACTTACACAGTAGTAGATAATACGCCTCCTACTTTAGTTGGTCAATCGGGTAATGCAACTACAAGCTGCGGACAGACTCCAACATTCATTGCGCCTATGGCTATGGATGCCTGCGATGCTACTCCTACGCTTACGTTTACAGACACTACTCTACAAGGTGGATGTCCGGGAACCTACTCTATGAAGAGAACATGGAGAGCGACTGATAATTGCGGAAATGTTTCAGCACCGCTGAGCCAAACAGTA
>JBKJJB010000038.1:0-14747 GCA_046598235.1 Chitinophagales bacterium | reverse complement strand
TAAATCATCAACGATTTGTATGAATTTCTTTATGCGCCTAACCCTATAACTCAGAGACAAATGGAATAATTTCCAAAGAAGCCTATTGTATTCTTTTTTCCACACTCACACATTTGCCGTAGATAATTGGTGCCGCAAAAATTCTTTGAGTGGCGTGTTTGTTTTTGTTATTCGTGTCGCAAAACAACACACGGGGTGTTCTTAGCCCTTCACACAAAAACAAAAGTTATGGAGACACTCTTTCAATTCGATTTACCAAAAGACCAGAGTTCAATTATTAAAGTATTCGGAGTAGGCGGAGGTGGAAGCAACGCGGTGAACCACATGTACGATCAAGGCATTGTGGGTGTAAACTTTGTGGTATTAAACACCGATGCACAGGCCCTCGACATGAGCCGCATACCAAACAAAATTCAACTCGGACCTGAACTTACGCAAGGGTTGGGTGCAGGTGCGCGTCCTGAAATAGGGGAGAAGAGTGCCGAAGAATCGGTAGTAGCAATTAAAGAATTGCTTTCGAAAAATACGAAGATGGTTTTTATTACCGCAGGTATGGGTGGTGGAACAGGAACAGGTGCTGCGCCAGTGGTAGCCCGCATTGCCCGCGAGATGGGAGTGCTTACCGTGGGAATTGTAACCACACCTTTTTGGTTTGAAGGAAAATCGCGTTACGGTCATGCGTTAGAAGGTATTGAAAAACTGCGCGAGAATGTTGATACGTTGCTTATCATCAACAACGATAAAATTCGTGAAATGTATGGCAACTTAAAACGCAGCGAAGCGTTTGGTCATGCCAATAACATATTGACTACTGCAGCAAAAGCAATTTCAGAAATAATTACAGTGCCGGGTGAAATAAACGTTGACTTTGCCGATGTGCAGACTGTAATGAAGAATGGCGGCTCGGCTATTATGGGTTGTGCAACTGCCGAAGGCGAAGACCGCGCTATACGTGCCGCACAAGGTGCATTGAATTCTCCGCTGTTGAACGATAATGAAATTCGCGGTGCGAAGAAAGTGCTAGTGAATATTACTACCGGAACATTACAAGTAACAATGGATGAGATTGGTGAGATAATGGAATATGTGCAGGAAGCGGCAGGTAGCACAGATATAATTTTAGGTGCATGTGATGATCCGTCACTTGGTGATAAACTTTCGGTAACGCTTATTGCTACCGGTTTTGATGTAAGAAAGAAAACAGAACCGTTCAAGGAGCAGAAGGTAGTGAAGGTGTATGAACTGAATGATAAGCTGGAAGAAGTAGTTGCTACAGTTACTCCGGTTGTTCCTGAGGTTAAAGAAGAATTGAAGAAGGAAGGACCGGTGGTATTGATGCTTGAAGATGTAGTAGAAGAAACACTCGCGCCAGTTGTTCAAGTAATTGAAGATGTGAAAAGAGAAACTCCGGTTGTTCCTATGAACCCGGTTCCTCAAACTGATTTGCGTCCTGCGGCAGAGTTAGTTGAAGAAGAAGAAAAGTTTGACCTGTTTGCTCATGCACAAGAGTTGTTAGAGGAAACTTCAACAGAAGGACTAACATTTGAGTTTGAAGTTTCGCGCGAAGAGCAACTTCTTTCTGAACAATTTCTTTTGGAAGGAGAACTTGAACTGGAAGAAGAGAAATTGAATCTGTTAGAAGAACCAGTTGCATTGGTTGAAGAAAATTTGGAACTCAAAGAAGAACTGGCAGACCTTACGCAAGAACCTTTGGAACTTAAAGAAGAAGTGATTCAATTGAAACAGGAAGAACTTGAGTCACCTGTGTTAGAAGTAAAGCAGGAAGAGTTTGTGAGTTACACAAAGAGAGCTTATGAAACAGAGGGTGTATTACCTGCCAACGAGCAGGAAAAGCAATTAGAAGACAGACGAAAAGTGTTGGCTGGTTTAAGTTATCGTTTCAGTAAGCAAAATGTAAACGAGTTAGAAAACGAACCGGCTTATAAAAGAAAAGGTTTGGAGTTGAATGGTGATAACAATTATTCTACTCAAACTGAGCAGTCGCGTTACAGCGTGAGCAATGATAATTACGATCGCCCTGAAATCAAAAAGAACAATTCATTTCTGCATGATAATGTAGATTAATGCGGAATGGAGAATGTTGAATTCGGAGTTAAATCCGCTTCGTCATTCCACATTCAAACTTATTAAAGAGTCTCTCCTTTGTTAGTGTGTCCATAAATTCCCGAGTCGCTCGACTCGGGTTTTTATATTTTAAGAAGTTGTCATTCTGAACGAAGCTTTTTGCAAAGTAAAGAATCTTGTACTTGTTTGGTAAGAAGAATACAAGATGCCTCGTTCCTCGGCATGACAGATGCGCGGAGTTATCTTTCAGTATAATTTATCTACTTCGCAATGTGAAAATTGAATTTGCAACTACCGATGAACAACTGCTTAAATGCCGGAAGGCAATTCTTGAATTGCGTCCGCATATTACAGATGAAGAATATTTAGAGAAAGCAAAACTGCTTTTAAGTGAAGGTGCACAAATGATTTACATAGATGAAGGTGCCGATGCTCCGGCAGTTTCTGTTTTTCGCATCAACTATTATTTCTTTCGCGGAAAGAATCTCTATATAGATGACTTGGGAACACTCGCTGGGCAGCGCGGTAAAGGTTATGCAGGAGCACTATTAGATTTCATTGAGGAATACGCGAGGAAAAACAATTGCGAAAATATTCACCTCGACTCAGGTTATCAGAAAGAAAGATGGGATGCGCATCGACTTTATCTCAACAAGGGTTACAACTTAGCTAGTCATCATTTTGTGTTGGAGTTGAAAAAATAATGAAAGCTATTTACTCAAGGAAAGAAATGATTTCATCAATCACTTTCTTGTTTCTAATGATAGTGTTGTGTCCAGTTCCTTTTGCATTCATGCTTTTTATTTCGGGATGAAGAGATAGAAAATGCTTGATGTCTTTGAGCGATACTACTTCATCGTCTTCATCATAAATCATCATTGCTTTATCTGCCTTTATTTTTTCTTTCCGCAAAGAGAGATTCATCCTCTCCACCGGAGTAGCGAATTCCTTTTCCATTCCTTCAAAGAAGAGCTTTTGCATTTTCACAGGTACTTTCAGCATTTTAAAAACATCTTCAATAAATCTGCCGGATACAATCGGTATGGCAATCATCACTAAACGGTTGACGAGGATGTTGTTTTCCATCAGCAGATAAGCACTTGCTCCTCCACCCATCGAATGACCGATGATAGCATAAGGAGTTCCAATCTTTCCAATCAGTTCTGCCATCGCTTCTTTGAAATGAAGCAGGTTGCTTGTTTCTCCTTCCGAGCCGCCATGTGCCGGTCCGTCAATAGCTATTACACGATAACCATTTTCTACAAGCGCGGGAATCATTTTATAAAAGTCCATTGCCATGGCATCCCAACCATGCACTAACAACACTGTGCGGTGACTGCTGCCCCACACGTAATATTTCATCTTCACTTTCTTCGCAGGATTTCGGAACTCATTTACTTTAATAATATGCATCTGCGCTTTTTTCATTAACGCTTTATGTGGCGGACGCAGTACCCGTTTGTTGGTTGAGAAAACCATTTTCACCATAATGTCAATGGCGGTTGCTGGCGCAATATTTCCCGCTACAGAGAAAAACCGCTGCATCCATTTTATCTTCGAAGGAAGTTCTTGTTTTTTCTTTTCAGCCATGGGAATTTGAATTCAATATACAATTCTATTTTTGCCACGAAGAATATGAAAAGTTTCACTACCGTTATCGGAAAGGATGTTTCTGAAGCCAAAAAATTTTTGGATGATGGAGAAACTGTTGGTATTCCTACCGAAACAGTTTACGGACTTGCCGCCAATGCGTTGAGTGAAGATGCGGTGCTTAAAATTTTCACGGTAAAAAACCGTCCGCACTTCGACCCGCTGATTGTGCATGTGAGCAGTGTAAAGGATGTAAAAATGTATGTTCGGCAGATTCCACGCGATGCCGAGTATTTGATGCAGGCATTTATGCCCGGTCCTCTTACACTGCTGCTCAGGAAGAATGAAATCATTCCTGATTTAGTAACATCGGGATTAGATGCAGTGGCAATAAGAATTCCTTCGCATCCTTTGGCTATTGAACTTTTACAACGGTTGAGTTTTCCGCTTGCTGCACCGAGCGCTAACCCATTCGGATATATAAGTCCGACCACAGCGCACCATGTGTATGATCAGTTACAGGGCAGGATTCCTTACATTCTTGATGGCGGAGCAACAACAGTAGGAGTGGAGTCAACCATTGTTGGTTTTGAGGATGAAGATGTTGTTGTTTACCGCCTTGGAGGAATTGCGGTGGAGAAGATTGAAAATATTATTGGGAAGAAAGTTCGATTAGAAATAAACTCTTCTTCTAATCCTGTGGCACCGGGAAGTTTGAAGAGCCATTATGCACCAAGGAAAAATTTGAGAATTGTAGAATTTGAGAATTTGAGAATGGAAATGCAAAATGCAAATACAGGTGTGATTGGGTTTGATAAATATGTGGAAGGAGTTGATAGAAAGAATCAAATACTATTATCTGAAAAAGGAGATTTGGAAGAAGTAGCAAAAAATCTTTTTGCTGCTATGCGTAAGTTAGATGCAAGTGATGTAGATGAAATTATTGCAGTAAAATTTCCTGATGAAGGTTTGGGGAGAGCGATTAATGATAGGTTGAAGAGAGCTTCTCATAAATAGGCGGGGATTGCTTCGGTCGCAAAGCCGACCTCGCAATGACCAACATCATTTAAATTCCATCATCCTCGCCACATATTTTCCTATTACATCAAATTCAAGATTTACTAACGAACCTTTCTTAATTTGTTTGATGTTGGTGTTTTCGAAAGTGTAAGGGATGATGGCAACGGAAAACAGATTATCTTTTGCATTGAAAGCAGTCAACGAAATTCCATTTACGCAAATGGAACCTTTCTCTACAACCAGATTTTCTTTGGAAGGAGAGTATTGAAATGTATAAATCCAACTTCCGGCTTTTTCTTTTACTGAAACACATTCTCCTGTTTGGTCAACGTGTCCTTGAACAATATGCCCGTCTAACCTATCGCCAATTTTCATGCAGCGTTCAAGGTTTACTTCATCGCCAACTTTTAGTGAGCCGAGATTTGTTTTGCTGAGTGTTTCATCAATAGCTGTAACACGATGAGTGTTGCCGTTTACTTCCACCACCGTTAAGCAAACCCCATTGTGCGAAACACTTTGGTCTATTTTTAATTCAGAAGAAATGGAAGAGGAAATAACTAAATCCAAATTGCTCTCTTTCTTATTGAGAGTAACTACTTTTCCAATAACTTCTATTATTCCTGTAAACATGTATTGTATTCAACATTAACACTTAAACACCTTAACACTTTAACACATTTACTTCCCTCGTATCAAATGAATAAACCCTCCTCCCTTCTTCTGTCCGCTAAGAGGTTTTTGAACTAAACCACTTTGGCGTTGCTCAAAGTAATATCCGGCATACAAGTAAACTCCATCGTTCAGTTCTTTTCCTTTTTGGTCTTTGCCATCCCAGTTTATTTCAGGGTCGGTGGTTTCAAAAACTTTTTCGCCCCAGCGATTAAATATTTTCATTTCAATCTTTGGCACAAAGCGATAAGGTTTAAACGGATGGAATAAATCATTCTGTCCATCGCCATTGGGAGTGAACACATTCGGCAGCACATAGTAAGGGCAGTTATCAATGCAGAAGATGTTACTGTATTTACTTTGATTGCCTACACGATCAATCGCGATTACCGCATAACATCCTGCAAGGCTTTGAGTAAGAATATGCTGATAGGTGGTATCGTCTTTTGAAATAGTGCTATCAAGAAAAGCAAGATTGGCTGAATCGCTTCCGTAATAAATGTAGTAGTGATTTACATCAAACGCACAAGTATCATCTTGGTTACTCCAACTGAGATAGTTGATGTATTCAGTAACATCCCACGGCTCACCTACATATTGGTCGCAATCGTTTCGCGCAAAAAGTGTTGGGGGACATGGAGCCAATGTATCAATGGGAATAGCGCAGTCTTCCTGCGATTTATTTATAAGCGGTTTCGGAAATGAATCTAACGTGTAATGTCCGTAAGCCTGCACGTAGTAACAATAGTTAGAATCATTTATTAAACCAACATCTGTGAAGTTGTGTGTGTAAACGGTATCAATAGATTCGTAAACAGAAGTTAGTTTGTTCAGTTTATAAATAGCAAAGCTATCGTTTATCCAGGGAACATTTTCGTTCCACGATAAGAATAGAGATTGATCGGATGGAGAAACATTTAAATAAACCGATGAAGCCATTGCTGAAGGACCTACTGTATCATTATTCGAAAAGAAAAGAACTTTATAACTCCATGCGTTATCGGTAGTGTTTATTCCGGTATCATTA
The DNA here is from genome assembly GCA_046598235.1 of Chitinophagales bacterium. Lineage (GTDB taxonomy): Bacteria > Bacteroidota > Bacteroidia > Chitinophagales > LD1 > Bog-950. Next base: position 8,356 of record JBKJJB010000038.1, on the reverse strand, counting down.
AACGTAGTATCTGTCAATGCTGAGAAAGAAGCAGCATTGGTAGTAGAATGAATTAAAACAGGATTGGATAAATTAAATCCGTTGCCACGGTATAAATCGAAACGATAAGGCGGTGGATTTTGAATAGTATCGAGATTGTTTCCCCCTGCCAATGGTTTTGTCCATCGAACAAATATTTGCCCATTGGTTACATCGGTTTGTGTTACATCTACATTTAATATCACCGGCACATCAATAGGCATATAGATGCACACTTCGTTTGAGGGTACGCTTTCGTTCGGGTCAAATTGAAAATTACCATTAGGCGAAAGCTTAGAGAAGTGAGCCACTATGCGGTAACGGTATTGCTGACCAACAACAGTTGTGTTATCGGTATAGGTGTAAGTAAAAATATTGCTCGTTGTTATTTTCGTATAACCTCTACCTCCTAAACCTGTTTCGCAATAATCAGGAATAAAAGGATCGCAGCCGTCTTTCCTCCAAACAGAAAACCCTCGGAAGTCGGGCGATGAAGCACACACATACGGATTTTGCCAATTAAGTGTAACGCTTTGATTGGTTGCCGTACCGGTAAGATTAAGCGGAGGCGGAGCAATCACACGTATCTGCCAAGTTTCTAAATCAACCAGCGGAGCAATAGGAAAATCATCGGTAGCTCTGAACACTGCTACATATTGCTGTCCTTTTATATGGCTGCAATCGGTATTCCAGCGAAAAGTGCCTGTAACATTTCCAACTCCTGTTACTACAGGAAAAGTAGCAGGAGAACTTGGTACCTGAAAAGGTGCGCCATTGGCAGAGAGTGTAATATTCTGAATGCCTCCATCGGTAGCAGTTACGTTTGCAATCAGTTGATCGCCCGCGCGCACACAAGTATCTTGTAACTTACTAAGCTGCGGGGCACTATTGTTTTGCTGCACTACAATAATTTGCATATCACGAATAAGCGTACCAAGCGCAATACCTCCGCGATATTCGGTAACAAGAATGGCAACATTGAAAATACCCAACTGGCAGGGTGTTTCCCAAACCAACTGACCGGTATGCCTATCGATAGTAAGCGAATTAGTTGGAAAATTATTAGCGCGGCAATACTGATCGGGATAAGCATATTGCGGAACCTGATTGCCGGATATGGGACCCTGCTGGCAGGGAATCAACTGAAAATCGAGACTATCACCATCGGGATCATACGGACAGGGGTTATGAAGATATGTTTGGAACAAATTTGCATAGTCAATAGGATCGCAGCTGAGAATAGGCGAAGAGTTGAAACCAATATTGGCAAGGTCGGTGGGATATTTCAGCGTGTCTTCTACATAAAAAGGAATATTCACCGAGTTGCCATTCAGTATGTTGTTAATGCCGTCAATGCGGTTCAAATCATAAAAAGAAATAACAAAAAAACCGTTGGGAGGAAACCCGGGATAAGTATGAATGGCTTTATACTCGCTTTTTTTAATACTGATAGGTGAGGTGGCAACAATTATACCATCGCGGCAACCGCTTCCGTTTACAGGTCCATTGCTCCGGCAAACACTGTCGCCTGTTCCGTCACCCCAGTTTATCTCTATTCGATCGCGGTCTGCCAGTTGACTTTGCCCGTCAAATTTGCTGTAAGTAACAACGGTTACTTCATATTTGAAATTGCCAATGAGCTTGTACAGTATTTCACCTGCCCGGTAGTGAGTAGCCTGGGCTAAGTGAAAAGTAAAAAGTAAAAAGCAAAAAGTAAATAACCGCTTAACAGTAAGTTTCATTGCATCAAAGAAAAGAATTATCACACAAAATGTTGCGCGAAATAATACATTGTTTGGTGCGTGGGTAATTTTTTTGTGACCCTGTGTTTTACAGAACCTAAACCACAAAAGAAGATCTGTCACCTTGAGCTTATCGAAAGGTGAAGCGCAGAAGATGCTTCGACAAGCTCAACATGACATTCTCTTACTAGATTACACTAGCAGGATAGTTAGTTGAAATAAAAATTCACCACCTCTGCACCCACGAGCAAACATCGGTGCCGCCCGGATATTTTGCCGTGTAGTTTACCACCACTTTTCCGTTATCTATCGAAGCAGAGCCGCTGATAGTATCAAAGCCTGAAATCTGCTCGGGAATGTAAACCGAGCCATCGCTGAAAATGATACCTGCAACATTGCGTTCGTTTCCGTAAAGGTTGTGAAAGTAAAGCTGATTAGCGCTGTCGTTTACTGCGGCAATTCTTAAATAATCGAGATGATTACGAGTAGTGCAATTTTCAGTTCCAACAAAACTGCCGAAGTATTTTGTGCGCTTATCAATTTCGCAATTAGTGCCTTCGTGCAAACTATCGCACTGGCAGGTTCCATCTACACAAACACCTCCGCCATTACACGAAACATCATCGCAGGCATCTTTTTTCTTACAGCCAAAAACAAAAAGAATTAGAAGCGGGAGGAGAAGTTTCTTCATGAAAACAAATATAGGAGATTAGGTGATTAGGCGATGTGACAATTAAACCGATTAATACTTCACTATCTTTTTTACGCTGAATCTCTCCTCGTTTTTTATGGTAAGAATATAATTGCCCGAAGCGAGAGCGTCTGTTTCAATTGTTTTATATGACTCTCCCTGTTTTACTAACCTGCCTATATAATCACTGATAGAATATTTAAAAGGTTTTTCAGAACTTATGTTGATGAAGAAGGTGAAAGGATTGGGAGAGATAGAAATGTTTGAAGAAGATAAATCGTTGGTGGAAGAAATGATGTGAGAAGAGGTTGGACCTTCGCAGGCGAAGTCAAGGAGTTGACCTCCATCTGTTGTGAAATGGAGATAACCGAGAAGTGTATCTGTAGCAGTAATTATTTTTAAAAAATAATAATACGGGGCATCTGTAGGGAGAATATAATCTGTAAATAACGTGGTACTACCACCCCCAACTCCCAACGATTCAATATATGTGCTATCGTTTGTCCATGCAGAATCTATAATACTAATCAGGGAATCTCCTACGTTAAATTTTTTTGCATACGGATTGAAAGGTTCACTGCTTGTAGAATCACCATTATAAAAAGTCCTGCTTGAATCTAATTTCGTCATTAAGTAATTTTGATTCTTAAAGACGATAACATATGATGTATATGTTGCAGCGAGACCTCCTCCAATTGCTTTATGGATTTCAAGATCATCAACATTATCTTTATTTAAATCAATACTTAGACTACCATACGAACTATGAGGGAATGAAATCCATGCAGTTGGAATCACGTAATCCGGCACATAATCCGTAAAAATCATTCCCTGTGTTTGCCCGGCAGTAATAAAATGAGCTTGTGAGAAAGTGGCAAAAGAGAGAAGCAGAAAAGAGAAAAGAGTAAAAAATTTTTTCACATAATAAAGATAACTTCAAAAAACAAAAACAGTCAAAGAATTTTCTTCGCTGTTGTTTTTGTATTCAAGTCCCCCTTAGTTTCCACTCCTTTTCTACTAACTAACAAATACATACAGCAACTTTCTGTACGCTTAACCTGGCGCGTATGCGCACAGCGGGACGGGGTAGGTCAATAATAAAATGGCATCTTTATTTGTGCTTCCCTCATTCTAATTCTATACTTTCACCACTCAAATTTTTGGCATATGAATAAATTTTTACTCTTCTTAGCCATTGTTGGTGTTTTCACCAACGATATCTCTGCTGCTACTGGCGATACCACCGTTATAGTTGCCCATACCCTCAGCAACCTCAACTCGCCTCCTTCCGATGATGATATATGGGTGGAATTTCCTAACACCGCTACTACCTACCAGAAAATAATTATGAAGTTTACTCTCGGCTGCGGCACTCCTAACTGCTCCGGTTGGGATTACACCGTAAATGCTTCGCTTGGAAAAAAAAGCGGAACGTGGGATTCTACTGTTGTTTCTATTGATACACTGCTGCACGATACTACATGGAACTATTCGCAGCATGTTGACTTTATGGAAGTAGGAAGATTGATTACTCCTTACGGCACCTACATGGCAGGCAACAGCAACGGCTTTAATAATAGCTGGACACATCCTTTTTATTATGATGTTACCGACTATGCTTCGGTGTTGAAAGATTCGGTGAATGTGCGCGTGCATTACGATGGCTGGAGCGATGCCTTCAGTGCGCGGGTAGAATTTGTTTTTATTGAAGGTCCGCCTACACGCACGGTTGAAAGCGTGAAAGAAATTTATCACCTCGGTGTGGGTTATCCTAACTCGGCAGGATTTGAAAGCGTAGTGTCGGCAAAAACTTTTTCTATCAGCCCCAATGTAACTTCGGCTAAGGTGGTCATTCACATGACCGGTCACGGTGGCGATGGAGAATTTGACCCGCATTACATCCACTTGAAAGTAAACGGCAACGAAGTTTACAGCCGCTACTTATGGAAAGATGATTGCGATGTAAACCCTGTTGCTCCGCAAGGCGGCACCTGGATTTTCCCTCGTGCCAACTGGTGCCCCGGTGATAAGGTTCCTGTTATTGAAGCAGACATCAGTCCTTATATCACTCCCGGTCAGAATGTAACGCTCGATTTAGATATGGATGATTTTACTCCGGGCGCTAACGGTTACAGCTATGGTATTTCTTCGTACCTCGTTACTTATACTACTCAAAAGAATAACGATGTAATGATGGAAGAAATAATTGCGCCCAACTCCGATAAACCTTATCTGCACTGGAACCCCATTTGCACGCAACCAAAAGTGAAGATTAAGAACACAGGAAAAAATTTGTTGACGTATGCTGAAATTTCTTACTGGGTAGAAGGTGGCAACAAGTGGTATTATGAATGGAACGGTGCGTTGGCTCCTTTTCAATCTGAACTCATTACCCTTCCTCCTTTCGATTTCAGCGGAATGGATACTGCTGACCGCGAGTTTTATGCCGAAGCTAAATGGGCAAACGGAGTACCCGATGAATATGATTACAACAACAAGCTAACATCTTCTTTCAACATGACTCCGAAGCTCGATTCGGTTTTCTATATTTTCTTCCGTACTAATAATCACCCCGAAGAAAATTATTACATCGTGCGTAATGAAGTTGGCGATACTATCAGTTTCAAAAGCAACTTAGTCGCCACTACTACCTACCGCGATACACTTCGTTTGGTAGAAGGCAGTTACACTTTCGATATATACGATTACGATAATGTGAACTGGGGCTGCGGTGATGGCATCTCCTGGTGGCTTAATACGCAGAACTCTCTAGAAACTACAGGGCAACTGAAATTTATGAAACTGAACAATACCATCATCAAGACATTCGTAGGTGATTTCGGTGGTAACACGCATTATGAGTTTACTGTTGGTTATCCTTTGGGTTACAACACACCAAAAACTCCGCCTACTCCGCCAATTCATAATACAGGCATAGCAGATTTAGTTTCCCTTGCTGCAACTATGAATGTGTTTCCTAACCCCGCTAACAGTTCTATTAATATTCAAATTGGTTTGAATAAAGAGGCAGAAGGCATAATTACTATCAATGATATTTCAGGTAGAACTATGCGGGAGATTCACACCGATAATTCTTCGCATCACTTTGTTACGGTTTCTGCCAGCGAATTATCAAAAGGAATCTACTTCGTAAATTTTGTTGCCAACGGAATTAAGATTTGCAGAAAGGTGGTTGTGCAGTAATTAATGGGATTGTTCATGCTGAACCGAGCTTTGTCCGAAGGACTCCTTCGGAGCGGAGTGAAGCATCTTGTATTAAATACAGGATTCCTCGTTTTGCAGAGCCAAAACCCGGAATGACAAAAAAGGGCTTTCTACATTACCTACTTCTAATTACAAAACTTTTTAATGGCTTCAGCTGCCATCGAATTGCCCAACTCACCTGACTGTGTAAAATCGGAACAGCCGGTTTTCTTTTGCCCTGATAAAACACGGGCAATACCGCGGTTGTAATACGCCTGCGGAAGATGGGCGTTGAGGTCTATAGCTTTGCTGTATTCTTTAATAGCTCCTGAGTAATCATCCAAAAACTGTTTTACATTGCCGCAACCTACATGCACCTCGGCATCGTTAGGATTCAACTCAATTGTTTTTGCGTAATCCTCCAACGCACTGCCATAATCGTCTAACTTAAATTTGGCAAGTCCGCGGTTATAATAGGCGGCTGCATCGCCAGGGCTAAGTGCCAAAGTTTTATTGTAATCTCTCACTGCACCTTTGAAATCCTCAATCTTAAATTTTATCAAACCGCGGTTATAAAAGAAATCGGGGTCAGTGGAATCTAATTCAATTGCCTTGTTGTAATCCTGTATCGCCCCGAAATAATCATCCAGATTATCCTTCACTATGGCACGCCTGAAATAACCGAGCGCGCTATTCGGATTCATTTCAACTTCCTTATTTGATTCTATCAGTGCCTTTTGATAATCTACCGGCTTGGCTGGCTCTGTAATCACTTTCACCAAAGCTACAGCGGTATCTTTTTTTACTTCAACTGTTTTGTTCCTGTTTTTTAATCGTGCGCTTATATCATCCAACTGAGACTTAGAAGATTTGTGTTCGTTCTTTTCAGCAGAAGTTGTTGGTTCGCTTGAAGAAGTCTTAGTTTCAACTTGAGCAACAGGTTTACTCTCTTGAACTTTGGGAGTTTCAACCAGGATTTTAGTTGGCTCAACAACATTGTCCGCTTTCTTTTCGGCAGAAGTAGCGTTTGTATTAATTACCGAGATAACAGGCGCTGGCTCTGCTGCTTTAATTTTAGTTTGTGCAGAAGCATCGTTACCCGCAAGTTTAGCTTTCACCAATTCGCGGTTTTGATATGCTACAAAATCATCAGGGTTCAACTGCAAAACTTTGTTGTAATCAACGAGAGCATTGGCATTGTCACCGAGTTTTACTCGTGCCATTGCACGATTGAGCCACGCATCGGCATCGCGCGGGTTTAGTTCAATCGCTTTATTGTAATCATCAATTGAACCTTTATAATCTTCCAGTTCATCTTTAGCAAGCGCGCGATTGAAATAAGTAACCGCATCGCGAGGGTTCAGCTTAATGCTCTCGGTAAAATCGGCAATGGCTTCGTTATAATTTTTGAGGTTATACCTCACCAGACCTCTGTTGTTGAAAACAACCGCATCACCTGATTTTAGCTGAATAGCTTTTGAATAATCATCTAAAGCAGCGGCATAATTCTTTAATTCATCGTTTACCGCTGCACAGTTAAAATATACAATAGCATTCTTAGGATTTAACTGAATAGACTTTGTATAATCATTCATTGCACCCTGCAAATCTTTCAATTGATATTTGGCAAGCCCGCGATTGTTATACGCAATGGCATCTCCCGGACTTAACTGTATGGCTTTGGTGTAATCAATAATAGCACCGTGATAATCTTTGAAATTATATTTTGCCTGCCCACGGTCTATATAATATTTTACTGTTTGAGCTTTAGCAGGTGTAGTAATGCTTATGAATGCAAACAGAAAAAGTGCAGCGAATATTTTTTTCATATCAACTAAAGTTTACTGAAACAGAAATTCAGTAATCAGTTGATGGTAATAATACTGATTCTCAAAGGCGGATTTGGAGGTGAATCAACACACCGCACTGTCGAAGTGTCCAAGTTTTAGACGAAGGAAAACTAAAGCAGAAACAGGTTAAGGAGTAAAAGATTTACAGGCAGCTACTGTTGCCGTTAAATCATCTTCGCTTAGCGCGGCACACAAGAACCAGGTTTCAAACGCAGAGGGAGGCAAGTAGATTCCGTTATTAAGCATGTGATGAAAATACTTTTTGAACGTGTCGTTATTTCCTTTTGAAGCAGATTCAAAGTTGGTGACTTCCTCTTCACAGAAGTGAACACTTATCATGGAACCGATTTGGTTGATAGTATGAATGATTTCACTTGCTGTAAACACTTCTGCTATTTCCCTTTTCAATCTTTCTCCTTTCATATCAAGGTCGTAATAAACGGATGAACTGACATCGTTCAACACGGAAAGTGTTGTAAAGCCGGCTGTCATCGCTATCGGATTTCCGCTAAGAGTTCCTGCCTGATAAACATTTCCTAATGGCGCAATGTGACTCATAATATCTTTTCTTCCTCCGAACGCGCCAACCGGCAAGCCACCACCAATCACTTTTCCGAAGGTGACTAAGTCGGCCCATACATTTAATCGTTCCTGCGCTCCTCCTTTCGCCAAACGAAAGCCTGTCATCACCTCATCAAAAATCAAAACAATGTCATTGTCCGTGCACAGCGTACGCATCAGTTCGAGAAAGCCTTCTTTAGGTGGAACACAACCCATGTTACCGGCAACTGGCTCAACGATGATAGCAGCTAATTCATCCTTATGTTGCTTAACTATTTCTTCCAGCGCTT
>JBKJJB010000414.1:0-2648 GCA_046598235.1 Chitinophagales bacterium | reverse complement strand
CTGCCAATGACACATCGCTAAGTTACCTGATAATCAAGCAGTTTAAAATTGTGTTTGTTTGCGAGTAGGGTTAGTAATTTAATTTCACGGGTCTTCAGTTTGGCTTCATATTTTTTTATTCCTTCTTCTACATATTCAATTCCTTTAGTAAGGATGTAATAATAAGCGGTTGCTATTTTTCGGGCGCCTGCTTTGATGGCTACGGGTCCGCCTTTTTTAGCTCTTAGTTTTCGCATAAAAGCACCAATTGCAATGTTCTTGCTTTGGATTAAGCTCTGTGCTGCTTCTCGAAAAATTTGACCGGCTTTGCTTTTGTTTTTCATCTTCAGCTTCCTATTCATTTTTCCGCTTTGGCTATGGCGAGGACTTAATTGACACCAACTGATAAAATGTTTGGCTGTTGGAAACCGGCTTAACTCATTGCCTGTTTCACCAACTAAACGAAGTAAAGAGTAATCGGTTAAACCGGATAAGGTAGCTGCATTTACTCCATAAAGATTCAGCAATTTTTGATGCAACTCCTTGACCGCTGGTTTGTGATGCCGAACTGATTTTATCTTTGCTTCGCTATAAACTATCGGCTTGTCCTTATTCAGTTCATCTAACAAGGATTCAATTTTTTGATCTATCACCAGCAGATGTTGCTCGTGCTGTTTCCACATCTTCATGTTTTGTTCTAAAAGAAAAAGCCAGGTCTGATTATAGTTTCCCTCAAGTGCTTTCTTGACGGAGGCCGATTTCTTTTCAATGATTCTGGCATCACATAAAGCCAATAGCACTTCCGGATTTCTTTCGCCTGCAAGAATCGCTTCTATCATTCTTATTCCGCTCACCCCGTGTATTTGTGCGATTACATTTTTGAGTTTGATATTCATCAACTCTAATGCTTTTTGCATTTTGTTGATATAGGCACTTCCCATTTCAATAATATCTTCCCGTTCTCGAACCATCATGCGAAGTTCTTTCAACTTACCTGCCGGAATATAGCTTTGACGAAGCAGTCCCGCTGAAAATAGTTTTTGTATCCACTGGCAATCCTTCACATCGGTCTTGCGACCCTTTACCTGCTTTACTTCTTTCGGATTGACCAAACATACTTCTATGCCATTGCTCTCAAGGATTTCGTAAAGTGCAATCCAATACACTCCGGTGGCTTCCATGGCCACTCGTTGCACCCGTTGTTCTTTCAAATAATCTACACACCGATGATAGTCTGCTGTGAATGTTTCAAAACTGATAACCGTCATGCCGTCTGCTGATACAAATATTTTTTCAGCACCAATGTCAATTCCTGCAGCATAAGAATTGACGGTCTCGAAAGTTGTTTCTTCTTTCATAAATTTGCGTTTAAGATGTAAAAAATGAGATTGTTTAGGGCGCAAAGAGTGCACGTAAAAAGGCAAGCTGCCAAACGGGAATATCTTCTTACAAGGTATCACCAAAAACGGTAAAGCGACTCTTTGAAGCAAGGCTCAGACACAGGTATAAACACTAAAACGTTGGAGTGCTAGGCTGCCCTAAACTTTCTCTATCCACGCAAAGATTGAAAGACTACGTGTCATCTACAACAGGTATGCCGGGAAGCGGGATGGTAATCTCAGAATGACAGCCTCCCCTTTTATTTCTGCTCCAAATTCCTACATTTGCGCTCCTTTTTAAAAAGGCAGTTCATTGAATGCGGGCGTGGCGAAATTGGCAGACGCACTAGACTTAGGATCTAGCGCTTAACGGCATGTGGGTTCAAGTCCCTCCGCCCGCACATTCACTTGTGTTAAGGTATTAAGGTGTTGAGGTGTTAAAGTAAAATACACATCTAACCTTAATACCTTAATATATTAACACCTTAACACATCTCAACTATGACTATTACACAGGAAAAAACAGACAACCTGCGCTCGCGCCTAAAGGTAAATCTGAAGAAAGAAGACTACGAACCGAACGTTAAGAAACAGCTTAAAGACCTTGCGAAGAAAGTTTCTATCAAAGGTTTTCGTCCGGGTATGGTGCCGGAGGGCATGGTGAAAAAAATGTATGGCAACGGAGTGTTGATAGAAGAGTTGAACAAGGTGCTGAACGAAGAAGTTTACAAATACATCAACGATAACAACATTGAAATTATCGCTTCGCCTATTCCGGCTACCGACCAGAAGCTGGATATTGACATCAATACTTTAAAGGATATTGATTTTGATTATGAAGTGGGTCACGCACCGGAAATCAGTTTGTCGTTTATCGAAAACTCTCCTGCTTTCAATAAGTACAAAATTAAGGTGGAAGAAAAAATGCTGGATGATGAAATTGACCGCACCCGTAAGCGTTTTGCTACCCACGAATATCCTGAAGTAGTTAGCGAAACCGATGTACTTACTTTTACGGTAGAAGAAATAAATGCCGATGGCACACCGCGCGAAGGAGGGCAAAATACGGTTACCACCCTTACTGTTGATTTGCTGAAAGAGGATGTAAAAGGAAAAATTCTTCCGCTTAAAAAACAGGAGAGCTTTGAATACAACGTGTTCGACCTGATGGATCGCGACCGCGAAGCCATTGCCAAGAACGTGTTGAACATGAACGACCTTAGCAAGCTGAGCGAAGTGGGTGACAAATTCCGCCTTACACTCAACAACATTACTCGCTCGGTGCCTGCG
>JBKJJB010000233.1:0-5671 GCA_046598235.1 Chitinophagales bacterium | reverse complement strand
CGCGACTCAAAACTCTGTACTATCGGTGAAGGAACATCCGAAATTCAGAAGTTGGTTATTTCCAGAGAAATTATGAAAGGAAACATCTAATTTGAGTAATCTGTAGCATACTTTGGTAATTAAGAAGTTTTTTTATTTTTGCCGTCCAAAATTTTTACAAGCATGCTTATTATAGACGCAAGAGAATCAGATACATTAGACAAGGCACTCAAGAAGTATAAGAAGAAGTTCGAAAAATCAGGAGTTCTTCGCCAGCTTCGTGAACGCCAAACGTTTACTAAAAAATCTGTTGCAAGAAGAAACCAGATTCTTCGTGCAGGCTACATAGAAGGTTTGAAAAGAGAATTAGAAGGATAATAGAGTCTTCAGCTAAAAATATATAGAAACTCATTCCCAACTGGAATGAGTTTTTTGTTTTTATAAATGCCCAATCGGCTTTTGACAGTTGAAATGTGCAATCAATAGCTGCCGAATGCGTTTACTTTTGAGCTATGCAATCCTCCGTTCAATCTTTCTTTAATTATATAGAGTTTGAAAAAAGGTATTCGAAACATACCCTCGAAGCCTACCGAAATGATCTTGCACAGTTTGAAGCATTTCTTAAGCCGTATGAAAAGGAACTGATGGAGGTGGTTCATATAGATTTACGGAACTGGATAGTGAGCATGATGGAACAAAAGGTATCTGCACGTTCGGTGAATCGTAAAATATCAGCGCTCAAATCTTTCTATAAATTTCTACTACGAAGGGGAGAAATAAAAAAAAATCCCCTCTCAAAAGTTCAAACGCCTAAAACTGCCAAACGCCTTCCGGTTTTTGTAGAGTTGCCCGGTATTGAGAAACTGATGAAGGAAATTGAATTCCCTGAAGGATATGAAGGGTTGAAGGACAAGATGATTCTGGAAATTTTTTACGGAACAGGAATCAGAAGAAGTGAGTTGATTAACATGAAAGAGACGGATATTGATTTATACAATTCGCAGGTAAAAGTTCTGGGCAAGGGAAATAAAGAGCGGATTATTCCCATACATAATGAGTTAAGGAATTCAATTAAGAGTTTTATGGAAGAAAAGAGAAAACTTGTCCAGTCAGAATTTGAAGGATTTTTAATTGTAACTGAAAAGGGAGCCAAAATGAAACCGACTAAGGTATACGAGATTGTAAAAAGATATCTGAACCTTGTTACTACTGTTGATAAAAAAAGCCCGCATACTTTACGCCATACCTTTGCCACACACCTAATGAATAATGGCGCTGATATTAATGCGGTGAAAGAGTTGCTTGGTCATGCGAGCTTGGCAGCAACACAGGTTTATACCCACAATACGATTGATAAACTGAAGGAAATCTATAATCGCGCTCATCCAAAAGCCTGAAAAAAATCTTTTTCCGAGCCACTCGTCTTATCATTAAGCTAAATTTCAGGCTAAAAACTTTTTTTAAAAATATTCGTTAACAGAAATACACTTTTCAAACAAGTTTCGTTAACTTAGAATCGTGGATCAGATTTTTTAACCTTTTAAAAATGTTCTTATGAATGTTGTAATCCATCCTGTGCATTTCGATGCATCTTCACAACTTGTTGAGTTTATCAATAGGAAACTAACAAAACTCGAAACTTTTTTTGACCGTATAGTGGAAGCAGAGGTTTTCCTGAAGCTTGAGTCGAAGCAAAACGTGAGAGACAAGATTGTTGAGATTAAAGTTCATGTTCCCGGTAAAACATTATTTGTAACCAAAACATCAAAAACCTTCGAACAAAGTACCGATCTGGCTCTTCAAACGCTGGCGGGTCAATTGAAAAAACAAAAAGAAAGAATTAAAGAACATTAATTCGATACGAGCGTCCCGCATAATTGCGCATACGCGTCAAGTTAAGGGTTTAAAAAACTGGTGTAAAAACAATTCCCCATTTACACGGTCCAGTCGTTTATCATAGCAGCATTGATAGATAATCTCATTTTTCAGTGCGGTAGATATTTTGGTATTCATCCAGTTCATTTGTTTTGATTTTATCAGTTTGGCAACTTTAATAATGCTGAGATATTTTTTGGTTTGTTTTTGAACACAACATCGTAATGGCGCATAGATGAGGAGTTGGAACCAAGCGATATAAAGCAACAGGAGATACAAAATACTTTCGACCCGACAGGTGTTGGTTCGCGCTTCCGGTATGAGGCGTTCGAGTTGAAAGCCGCTCTTCCAACTTTTAAAAAGTGTTTCAATATTCCACCGAATGCGATACGCATCGGCTACTTGTTTGCTATTCCATTTTTCGATTTCTACATTGGTAATGAAGATGACAAAACCTAACAGCGTATAGTAATCTTGGTTATGATTTAATCGTTTGTCTCTGTCCTGTTTGGCTTTTCGTATGCGTTCATTGGTCTGCGTGTCGGAGAGTTTCATGGCTACTAATCGAACCTTCACCGCATTTTCTTTACCGCAAATTACTTCTTGGTCTATCCACGTTTTTCCCTGTAGCAGTTGCGCTAAATTTATTGCTTCTCCGGTGGAGGCATGATAGAGGCGTACTCCGTATCGGCACCGGCTTAAAAAATAAATTTTGGCAGCCTCTAATTGTTGGAAGACAGGGAGTATAAAATAACCTAAGTCGCGGATGACCAAGTCTCCAGCCTTTGCCGTCTGCAAAATACTTTTGGAAAGACTTTGTTCGTTGACCGTAAAACTACTCCACTCCAGAACCGGACAAAGCCCGCTAACGGCATGGATAATTACATTGAGCTTGGCGATGGAATGTTGTTTTCCATTAGATACACTGCCCTTAAACTTAGTTACCAAAATATCGGGCAAACGAAGCGTGGTGCTGTCTTGCAACCATACATTTTTGAAGTGTTCGAAAAGCTGACGATTGATGTTCTTTTCTGCCTGCTGCCCGATGACTTCTTGCAGTAACGCTTTTACTGTCTTTACCCACGCTTCGTTCATACGACAGAAAACAGCTTGTTTGCTTACCGTCTTACCAATGACTGCCGTTAAGAAACACGCCCAAGACCAATAGCTTTTACTGCCTGCACTCATCATTTGCATAAAGCATAAAACAAGCGTGTGCGCTTTTATTTTTTTCCGGTCTCTTTGTTCAAATCCACATTGGCGGGCTATCGATGTTATTTTCTTCTTCGATAGGGTTCCTATCCTTTTTTACTTTCGCTGTGGGAAGATTGCTTTGTTTTCATTGGGTCGTACTTTTGAAAAAATACAAAACAATTCTTCCCACTTTTTATTTAGCACCTTTTCTGCTAACTATCAAACATATAAGCCGCTCTTCTGTCCGCTTAACTTGACGCGTATGCCCAAAGAGCGGGAAAGGAAATTTATTTTCAAGCCCAATAAACGACCCATCTGATTACAGGCACCGCACTCCTGTTTGCTAATACAACATAGAGCCGTGTATAATTTCGCAAATAACGAATTGCCCTTTAGTTATTTTAAAAGCAACTACTCAGTTTTTTACAGTCACACAACTGTATTTTCTTCTTGCAAGTCTTTAGTGCTTGCACAAAGAATATTTCACATTGGGTTTTGCGTAAGCAATAATTCTTTCTAAAAATCTATCGAGCCAACGACTGCCCGCTTCGGGTGTATTGAGCGATTCAATGTAATTTGCAGTTTCGTCCAAAACTTTCAGTGCTTTGGTTTTGATAACTACTTTCATTTTTTCTTAGCGGCAAGTTTCTTTTTGATTTGTTCAATTCCCTTGTTCAACGGAACGTTTTTTCCTTGAGGGCGGTCGAGGTATTCTTCCAATTCTTCAATGGTAGCTTTTCGACCAATGCCTAATGCCAAATCGCGGGCACTTAGTTTACGTGCAACATTATTAGGAGCAAGCGATGTTGTCTTTCTGTCATTATGTGAATCAGATTCTTTAAACATAATTTAAAGGTAAGTTTTTTTATGCAGAACCTACAACCTCACCAACTTTTTTACCACACTGCTTTTTGAAGAACTGATGCTAAGCAGATAAACACCTTTGGCGACATCTGGCGCTATTGCGGATTTACGATTGCGGATTGAAATATAAGCTGCCCATGGCTGTCAAATATTTCTGCGGTGCAGCCAATAAAGTTATTGTCTACATTCATATATGCATTCGTTCCCCATCCGCCCTGCCACCTTCAATGATGCTTATGGTATTGCACAAGTGCAGTATTTCGGTTGGCAGGAAACTTACCGAGGCATCATCAGCAAATCTTATCTCAACAATATGAGTATTGCAAAAGGTGTTGAACTATGGAGGAAAATTATTTCTGCCGATGTGCCGCGAAAGTTTATTGATGTAATGGTAGATGAAAAGGGCTATGTAGTAGGTTTTATCAGTGGTGGCACCAACCGCACTCCCGCATTTAAAACCGAAGGAGAAATAAATGCACTGTATCTTTTGAAAGAACACCACGGCAAGGGGCTGGGTAAAAAATTATTTCTGCACGGAGTAGTGCAACTTAAAAACCTGCACTATAAATCGTTCTGTGTTTTTGTGCTGAAAGAAAACCCCACCGTTCAGTTCTACCGCAAGTTCAATCCCGATATGGAGGATAGTGAAATGATTAAAATTGGCGAAGAAGAATATGACGACTTAGGGCTGGGGTGGAGTGATATTTCTGTACTATAAACTTCCGAAGTTTAAATACAATTGTTTTCTTCTAATTTTATCTTCGGCTTAAAACATTCACCATGGCTATTATTCACTACCCGGGCTACATTACTAAAGAGCAGGCAACAAAACACTACAAGGTAAAACTAAACACCATCAGCACCTGGATACGAAACAGAAAATCGGCTTTAGACAAGCAGTTTAGTTTTGTAATTGTAGATGGAATTGTAGGCATCAAAGACCATTCAGTTACTACACCTCCTCCAAATATTATCCTTAGCGAACTGCTGTTAGCCGAAAAAGTAGCGCGAAGGAATAAGATGCGCGGTCATACCATTTACGAGCAAATTATTGCAGGCAATGTAACAGGTGTGATGCTTGTAGGTCGTGTTTTTGTTATCAAAAGCGAACCCGCCCTCCTTGCGCTTCTTAATATTAAGAGAAGAAAATGACCTCTTTTCTTCAGAAAATAGCTCTTAACCCAAAAGCTACCGCCTAAAACGTGTTCCGAAGAATACTGTTGTACAAATCTATTCGTTAAAACATGTTCCAAAGCATACTGTTGTACAAATCTATTCATTGCAACATGTTCCGAAGAACAGTGTTGTACAAACCCATTGGTTGCAACAATGTTCTAACGCATACTGTTGTACAAACCTATTCGTCACAACATGTTACGGAGCATACATTTGTACAAATGTATTTGTCGAAACATGTTCCGAAACATGCTTTTTTTTAAGAAGATATTATATGAGCTGTCGCAATTGGGATTACTCTTTCACGCTAATCCCCAACTCATCCAACTGTTTCTTGTCAACTGTTGTTGGCGCATCCATCATCAAATCTCTTCCGCCCGAAGTTTTAGGAAAAGCCATGGTATCGCGGATAGTTTCGCCACCCGCCATCAGCATTACAATTCTATCCATACCAAACGCGCAGCCACCGTGGGGCGGTGCGCCATACTTAAATGCGTTGAGCATAAAGCCGAATCGGTTATCGCGCTCCTCGGGCGAAAACCCCAGCTTGCCGAAAACTTTTTCCTGAATATCTTTTTGATGA
>JBKJJB010000304.1:0-4223 GCA_046598235.1 Chitinophagales bacterium | reverse complement strand
TGGCTGATGCGCTGATGTGATGGTATCTATGGTTCCATCCTGAATGCCTTTAATGAGGGCTGCTATATCTTCTTTGGAACGCAAGTGTGGATTCACTTTGTAGTTAGTATCGTAATCTCCTACGGCACTTTCATCTAATAATAAGTTATAAGCATTTACCGAAGCAGATATTTTCAAATCCTTCTTCTTCGCCTGACGAATTAATTCTACCGACTTCTTTATAGATATATCGAGAAAGTGAAGTTTCGAATTAGTGTATTCGAGTATATAAAGATCGCGGCTTACGGAGAGTTCTTCGGCTAATGCAGGAGCAGCGGGCAATCCGAGTTTAGTACTCACTACTCCTTCATGCATAGTCCCGTTTTTCGAAATGCTCTTTTCTTCCGGGTGATTCATTATAAGTCCATCAAATGCTTTTACATACAGCAATGCCCGCTCTACCATTCCTGCTGAGGCACTCGACTTGCAACCATCGCTAAAAGCAATTGCTCCGGCATTATTCATGTCATACATTTCTGACAGATTTTTTCCTTCGGCATTATCTGTAACCACACCTAACGGATGAACAGTTACTATTTCATCGGCTGATTTGCGCATCACATATTCAATTTGTGATTTTGTTTGTATCACCGGATCAGTGTTAGGCATACAGCAGATGTGCGTAAAGCCGCCAAACGCAGCAGCCTTGCAACCTGTTTCAATCGTTTCTTTTTGTTCGTAGCCGGGGTCAGCCAAGAAAGTATTCATATCAAACCAGCCGAGCGACACATGAAGATTATCGGCTTTCACTTCTTTTGCTTTGGAAGTATTCGGAAGTTTACTGCCAATCTTCTTGATTTTGCCGTTGCTGATTAAAATGTCTTTTACCTGATTATGAAAGGGAGAGCCGGTATCAATTATTCGAGCGGAGCGTATTACTATTTCCATACCGAAGCCCAAATATAGGAATTAAAGTATGACAGCCAATTTTCATTTGATGAGTTTGTAATTTCTGTATTCACCGATAGAAATTCCAAACACCTTTTCTATCCATCTTCTTATCCGGTACTTCAACTTCATTTTACTTTTTGAAGTATCAAATTCAAATTTCCAGTTTACCCGCTCTATTCTTGCTTTCATTACAGCCGGATGTATGCCTTCATATTTTTTCAATGAATCTATATTCTTGTAATCATACTCATCGGCTTTTATAACGTTCTTCTCCACCCATTCATCGGTATGCCATAATTGGTGAAAGGTTTCCTGTTTGCGTTGCTGCGCCTTCGGGTTTTTTACCCAGCCGTAATGGTGGATGTAAGCATCAACAGGTTTTACACTTAGCTTCTCCACTTTGTTTGCTTCAGAATATTTTCTGAAACCGTGTGCATCGCCATATGAAAAGAAGTTACTGCGATTGCGAATCACACGAATTTCTTTCTTATGCCAGTTCAATGAATCTGCAACATAATTATACGAGCCGTAGAAATGGAAATAGTTAAACAACAAACCATCTACTTCTTTATCCTCTTTATATTTCAGCATGGCACTTCGAACATTCTCCGCATAGTATTCGGGAAATACTTCATCTCCCTGAAGATAAAAGCACCAATCAGTATCCGGTGAAATTGCATGAAATGCTTTGTCGGTTTCAACAGCAAGAACCCTTCCGCCTTCGCGTAAATTATTATTCCAGACAGTTTCTACAACTTTTACTTTTTGAGGATGAATGCTTCTGATAAGCTCAAGTGTACTGTCATCACTTTTGCCTACCGCCACAACTACTTCATCGCAAATAGAAAGGAGAGATGTTATTGTTTCAACGATGGGATAATCGCAGATGATAGCATTTTTGATAAAAGTAAATCCGGTAACCTTCATACTTTATACTTTCCAGAAACGAAGCAAAGCAATTTCTATGGCAAGGAAGACAAGTGTGAGAATTAGACAAAGCTTCCAAAGAGAAGTTCCGCGGTTTAATTCCTTTATAACGGTTGCCACTTCGTCATTTGCACCGTTCACAACATTTACATTCGGCAGAGGATATTTAGCTTTTAAATCTGCGGCATTCAAAAACTTTAGGTCAGATTCTTTGCGGTCGAAATTCAAAGCGAGTAAGTCGGTGGTATCAGAATTTTCTAAACCAACATTGTAGAAACCCGCTTTTTTAATTTGTTCATTCAAGCCTAGCAGCATTTTATTTCCTATGGCAAATTGTTCGGGAATAAATTCAACCTTGTCGCCTTTAATTCTATAAACTTTATCGCCCGAAGCTTTTTTCGTTTCTACTTCAATGCGGGTTTTGTTGCCAATAAAATAACCGATGTTGCCGCTATTGATATTCAGCACCGCCATTTTATAAAGCATGGGAACAAAGATGGCATGAACAGGCAGGTCAGAAAAATTTTCATCTAATGGTGAGCCACATACATACAGAGAACCCCGAAGATGCGGGTAGCGGCTGAAGAAAGAATTACCATTCTTCAATTTTAGAATAACTTCTTCGTTGGAAGTAACCGAGTGAGTAAACTGATAATATTTCTTTGCGCGGGGCAGACTCATGTTTCCTGGAATCCGTTCAAACACATCTTTGAAAATATTCTGCTGCAAATTGATTTCAGATAAATCCTGCATCTGTTCGGAGAAGCCGCTGATAGAATTTGCCTGTAAGTTATTTAGAAAGCGGTTGTAAGATTCCACATCGCATTTATCACCGGGAAAAACCGCCACTGCACCTCCGTCACTCACAAAAGCATTAATGCTAGCAGCAAGCGATGAAGGAATGGATTTAAGATTATCAAGAACCACCAACTGATTTCCTTTTAAACTGTCGGTGCCGAAGTTGGAAACAAGCGATACTGTGTAATCAAACTCCGGCTGATCTTTGAAAAGCGCATTGAGAAACTGGTTAGTGCGGCTCTCGCTGATAGCCCGCACATTTATTTTCTCAATCACATTGAAGGTGATAAAATAATTATCGTCATATGTTATCGGGTAATCCTGAATTTGTAGTTCTGCTTTGTTCCAATGCGGCTGGCTTAAAACAAAACCCATCGTATCATAAATAAATGAACCCGCTTCGATGGAGAAATCCGCCATCACTTTAGTTTGTCCATTTAGTTTCAATACAATGCGGTTGTTCTCTACTGCCTTCTCACCGCTATTGCTGATTTTTACAATCAGTTGCGCCTGTTGATTGAGTAACTGCACCGGCTCATTAAACCAAACGGTATCTATATATACATTCGCTTGCGCATCGGCAGCGAGAGGAACTAAATTGTAGCTCACATTTGAGTCAACACTTAGGTCGCCCATGTTTTTCTGAAAGTCGGTGAGCACATAAGCAATTTGATTTCGGCTGTTCTCGCGGCTGAGTGCATCTTTCTGTCGCTTAGTTATCTCCGAAAGGTTACGAACAGCAGGAGAAATCTCCAGCTCATCTATCAGGCTTGTAAATTCTTCTTTGCCAACCAGCCGCTGATGCTTCCCTTCAAAATCGTTGGAAAGTAGCTGAAACTGGTCATCGGCTGAGTAGTTCTTCGCAATTTCTATGGCGGTTAGTTTGGCTTTGTCGAACAAACTTCTTCCTCCGCTTACAGCATTCATAGAAAAGGAATTGTCAATGTAAATACCTACATATTTTCTACCGGTAGAGAGAGTACTGTTTTTTTTAGGAATATACGGCTGTGCAAACGCAAATACTAAAAAGGCAATTGCCAACATGCGGGAAGCTAACACCAACAGATGTTTGAGCTTGCTACGGCTGGCAGTTTCTTCCTTTACCTCGCGCAGAAATTTTACGTTGCTGAAATAGACAGTCTTATATCTTCTGAAATTGAAAAGGTGAATGATAACGGGAATGGCAAGCGCAGTAAGTGCCCACAGAAACGCGGGATAGTAAAATTGCATGGGGCGAAAGTATTAGAAATGTGGCGATTGCCAATAGATGATTGGCCATTGACATTAACACAAGAATTGTTTTTGGAATATAGTATCCTCAAAATATATTTGTCCTGTTTGTGGTGAAACTCACCTCAACATGCAAGCCCCGGAATTTTTTTGCACAAAAAATCCATACAAGATTTTTGTTTCTGGGTATGGCGCAGTCCGGTGCTTGTCCCGCAAGGAATGCGCATACGCGTCAAGTTAAGGGCTGCCTTTTCCTTCGGCCTCGTGAATTTTGGCGTTAAGAAAATTATGGAGGAAACCGTAAAACTGCACACTGTTTGAGCGCAACACATATTCTC
>JBKJJB010000012.1:0-3140 GCA_046598235.1 Chitinophagales bacterium | reverse complement strand
CGGCTATAAGGAATATTATTTTTGTGCAAAGCAGCAAAAGCAAGCGAAATTAAACAGGTACATTCATCTGCCTTCATTTTATTATCGCGTACTATTTGCAGCGCCTTTTCAATATTTTTCTCCGCCTCATTAATATTACCCAACATCATTAATATATCGCCTTTGTTGTGATACGTTTTCCATAAAGTAAATGGCTCATTATACTTTTTTGCGTAATGTATAGCATGAGAATACTGCACTACCGCTTCGCTTAACCTACCTTCTCTTTTTAGCAACATACCATTGGCGTAGTGCCAATGCATTAAAAACTCAGGTTGCTTATATTTTTTCAGCAACACTTTTGCCCGTTGTAACAGCCGGTTGGTTTCACCGGTATTTTCGATTGCCATTTGCAAACTTGCCAGTTGAATAAACCCCCTCGCTAAATCGCGCTCATTGCCACTTGTTTCTTTTAACTCAAGTCCCTTTTTCAAAAAAACAATGGCATCCTGACTTTGCTCCATCGTAATATAAACAGCTGCAAGGTTATCGTAGCGGTTGTATATAAACTTAGGATCGCCAATTTGTTTGCATATTTCCAGCGATTGCAAAAGAAATTTCTCTCCTTCTTTTAGTTTTCCCTTTTTATAGTAAGCCAGCCCCATTAGGTTACTATAATCCTTTTGCAATATCAGATTAGTCGCATATTGGGGTATCTCTTTCTCAAGTTGCTGTAAACAAGCTAAAGCACCATCGAAATTATTACTATCGTATAAGCGATCGGCTTTATTATACAGTTGTGCTAATGAACCAGTGCGGGGCATAAGTGTTAAGGCTATCGAAAATAAAAATCGGTTAGATAACGAAACAACAAAACTTACAATTGATTTAATTTATACATTTGAAAGTATATTTATTAACCTAAAATCCATTACCATGAAAAAAAGTTTCACATTCTTATTCAGCATTTGCGTAATCCTTTCAGTAGTTGTTTTTAATAGCTGCAACAACAAGCCAACACCTCAGGAAGAAACCACAACCTCTACACAGGAGGAATCTACAGATACAGCAGGGGTTGCTGAAGATAAGATTCAACCGAAAGTGGTTATTGTAGTAAAAGATAATTCCAATAAACCAGTGCAGGGAGCCAGCGTTTCATGTGACTGTTTCACTCCTGACCTCGTAAAAATTACTGATGCCACTGGCAAAGTAACCCAAGGTCCAGGCGGTGATGCCTGCTCTTGCAACGGATTTACTGCGTATGTAACCAAAAGCGGCATGTGTACAAATGTGCCGGTAAATATTACCAGCTGTACTTTCAGCACAGTTGTTATTTGTCAGTAATAAAGCAACTACATGTGGCAATTATTAATTCCGTTGCTACTTGATACCTGTACAGGCGGGGATGGATATAAAATAAGTTTCAAAGATTATGAAACAAAGAATGCTATCCCTCCCCGCTGTTACGTTATGTCGGGCTCTGTAAAGAGTCTCATAGCAAAAGATACAGCGTGCCAAGTCCCTCTTTTTATACAAACCAGTCACGATACGCTTTTTGCCTATCGCTATCGTTTAGAAAAGAATGATTGCTGCACACCTTCGGGAAATGCAGGCATGTTGGACTATCCTTTATTTGGGATAAAAAATTGTGAATTTGAATATTGTATAGACTCATCTGCTTTAAAACAGTGGAAAATTGAAAAAACAAAACATGCCTTTCTGTTTTTATTGTTTGAAGACAACCTTGTTATTCGAAAAGTTATAGGTAGCGAGCCCGATTCTCTACAAGGGTTAAAAACGATAATTTATCAACCGTTTCAGTATATCGAATCGGAGAAAAAAAACAGAACACCCGTTGAAACTAAAAAAGAACTTACGGCTGTCATTGAAAAATTCTACGAATTAGATTGTTGCAACCTTGGTAATGCTAATATACACTGCATTCCTTTTCAAAGTTTTGTTCAAAGGTGTGATGAAAGAGCGATTATGGTGGCAAAATATCTTGAAGAGTTACCTTATGAGTATGTATTATTGAGAATATGTCAACAATGTGGTGCAAATGGTATAACAGGTCCGGTAGCTGCTATTCCCCGAAATGTCTTTTGGGAATATCATACGGTAGCTGCCATTTTATACCGGAAACAAAACAACTATTACATAATAGACCCAACATCTATACCCGAATCCGCATCTCTATCCGCTCATAAATTAGAAAACTGGAAACGGAAATTTGCAATAGATGGAACTTGTACTTATGGTAAAAAAAAGCTTTCTACAATATATTATAACCGTCCTGATTTTTGCAATATCAATGACTGCATATTAGAAAGCGGAACTCAAAATGATCAACCTGTTCTTACAGCAGGAAAAAAAGGAGTTGCAGAAATTAAAAAGGATAAGGTTTGCGTTTGTGTAAAAGAATTTAGCGGATTCCCGTTTAAATAAATATCTCAAAACGCAACACCCACCCAAACCTTCTACTTCTTCCACTTAATAGTGCAGCCAATCGCTTTTGTAAAATCGGGCGAAACAGATTTGCCTGCGAGCAAAGCATCCACTGCATTCTCTACATATTTTTCCTTTACCTCCTTTACGTTGTCGCTGTTGTCGTCAATAGCGCCAATGTATTTTACCACATCACCCGCAGCACCCTTTTGAAGAATGTAAACATGTGGTGTTTTCGAAGCCCCATAAGCAGTGGCTATAGCTTGTGATTCATCGTGCAGATAAGGGAAAGTAAACTTTTTGCTCTTCGCGCGCTTTACCATGTTATCAAAATCATCCGATGGATGCGACTTGGCATCATTAGGGTTGATGGCAACTACAGGATAGCCCAACTTTTTATATTTTTTGTCGAGCGCAATAAGGCGGTCTTCATACTTTACACTAAACGGGCAATGGTTACAAGTGAATACAACAATAAAACCTTTCGCATCCTTATAGTCGGCAAGCGAAACCATTTTGCCGTCCACATTCATTAGTTTAAAATCGGTAGCTCTATCGCCTACTTTATAACCGGCTTCGGGTTTAAAAGAAGAAAGCACCATCATAATTGCAGAGAGAAACATTAACTTTTTCATATTCATTGAATTTTGGTTTTAATAATCGAATCTAATTCTGTTTGAGTGAATTCGCCTTCGCGAAAGAAAACTTTTTTGCCG
>JBKJJB010000008.1:0-3394 GCA_046598235.1 Chitinophagales bacterium | reverse complement strand
ATGTGCGCAAATCGATTTCGGTAATGGAGGGCGAAATATTTTGTTTGAAAGCAAGTTTACCAAAGGCGAAAAACAGATTCCAATAAACGGTTTGGTATGGATGGGAAAGAAAGATTTTATGCTTCAGCAAATTGAACAAAAGCTGAAAGAAGGATTTAAGTGCATTAAAATAAAAGTAGGCGCAATTGATTTTGATGAGGAAATAACTCTTCTCCATTTCATTCGAAAAAAATTTTCCGCTGACGTAATAGAACTTCGCTTAGATGCTAATGGCGCATTCAATGAGACAGATGTATATCAAAAACTAGAAACGCTTTCTGAATTTAAAATCCATTCCATTGAACAACCTGTAAAAGCAGGTCAATATGATTTATTGAAAAAAATCTGCAACTCCTCTCCCATTCCAATAGCATTAGATGAAGAACTCATTAGCATGAAAGAAAAAGAAAAATTGCTGCCTTGGCTTAATCCTCAATACATAATTCTTAAACCAAGTTTACTCGGTGAATTCAAAATTTGTAACGAATGGATTCAATTAGCCGAGAAAAATAATATCGGATGGTGGGCTACTTCTGCTCTTGAATCGAATATTGGCTTGAATGCTATTGCTCAATGGGTATATACAAAAAATAATTCGATGGCTCAGGGATTAGGTACAGGCGAGTTGTATTCCAACAACATTTCGTCTCCGCTTTATATAAGCAATGGAAATCTTTGCTATCATCAGAATATAAAATGGGAGTCCCCCAATAATCTTCCATAATTGAAATTATCATCTGTACTATTGTTTGTTACAATTATTATTCCTAGATTTCATTCGTGTTCAAACTCGAATTTTCATCGCTTACTGATAAAGACATCGTTCAGTTATCTTCTGAAAGGCTAAATAGCCATTTAGAGGATTGGGAGAAAGACATTTGGCAATTTGTAAGCGATTGGTTTAATCCTTCGGTTGCCTGTATGAGTGTGTTTACTTCCGGCTCCACTGCTCCTCCTAAACTAATACAACACAGTAAAGGAGCTATGCTGAACAGTGCGCGCTTAACTTGCGAAGCATTGCAGATGAAGCAAAACGACAAAGCATTGCTTTGTTTGCCTGCTAATAAAATTTCGGGGATGATGATGATTGCGCGAAGCATTGCGAATAAAATGGATTTGTATTGTATCCGCCCTTCTTCAAATCCTCTTGGCGAAATCAATGACAAAGACAAATTTGATTTGGCTGCGTTTACTCCAACGCAACTATTTGAGGTCGATAAGGATTCAAAAAAGTTAAAGCGTCTTGAAAAAATAAGCAAGCTGCTAATTGGTGGCGAAGGAATGCCGCCCGCTTTATTAAAAATTTTGCAGAAAGTAAATAACTCTGCGTACGCCACCTTCGGTATGACAGAAACTATCAGCCATATTGCACTTCGAAAATTGAATGGCAAGGATGCGGCTGAATGGTTTACAACTATTGGCAGTATTGCAGTTCATACAGATGATAGAAATTGTTTAATTATTGAAGCTCCTGAGTTGGGCGTCCGCCATTTAGTAACTAATGACGAAGTGCATCTTATTTCTTCTACCGAATTTAAATGGCTCGGCAGAAAAGATAATCTGATTAACAGCGGGGGCGTAAAAATTTATCCTGAAAAAATTGAGGAGCAATTAAAGCCACTGATACAACTTCCGTTTTTTATTGCCGGTATTGAAAGCAACCGAACCGGTCAGGAAGTCGCTATCGCCATAGAAAAAGAAACCTTTACGCTGAAAGAAGCGAATGAACTAAAAAAACGATTTGAAACATTGGGCAAACTTAATTGCCCTAAGACAATTCTTACCATCGCTAAGTTTATTAGAACCGACAACGGAAAAATAATGCGAAGAGAAAGTTTGCAACAGGTAGCGATGAGAATCGCTATTTAAGCAACACTTATCTGATTATTGCTTTGCAATTAGGAGCGGATTAAAAAATTCTTCTCCTTGTTGTATTTCCACAGGAGTTTTTATCCCTTTTTCAATTTTGGAGTAACTAAAAAATCCAAACGGGTCAACATCTTTTGAATATCCTTTTACCAAGCGGCCATTTATAAATTCGCCATAATACATTTCACCTTTCGTGTTATACAATTCACCGTATCCAGTTCGTTGACCATTCTTAATATTCCCAAAGTAAACTTCGCCAGATTTACTGATGGAGAAAGTTACTCCATCAACCAAAGCACCTTCTCTAAAAATTCCTACCAAATAACTTTCATTTTTATACTTCAGCCAACCAATACCGTTTAAACTATCTAAGCTGTAATCACCGCAATACTCATAAGCATCATAATGAATAATTACACTTCCTGAAACAAACTTTCCATCTCTGAAATAACCGTCATAATAATTTCCGTTCGACATAAACAAACCATTTCCCTCTGCAAAACCTTTTACTTTTTCACCTTCGTAACGCATGGCATCACCATTCACTTTCTTTGTATTAAATAGCACTGCAATATCATTTTCAATCTGGCTCTTAATCTTTCCTACCCTTTCAGCTAATATTGAATTTCTTAAATACACTGAGTCGCGAAGTCGAAGTAGTTGTGCATTAAACATCTCCTTCTCCTTCTTTGCTTGAACTTCTCTATCAATTGCTCTCTTCTTAAAGTCAGGATCGTTTGCCAAAATATATCTACTTAGTTCGTTATGCTTTCTAAGTCTCACTTTTGTTACCGGGTCGAATATTACAGCCTTACCATCCGGCACCTTAATTTTATGAGCTATCGGATAATCGCGTGAAGTATCTGTAAATGAAAGTAAGTAACGATAGGGCTGCGAGAGATTAAATGATGTATCCAGATTTCCTTGATCACTAAAGATTAGTCCACTCTTAGCTCTGTCATACTTTACCGTATCAACAGATAAAATTCCACCTTTCTGTTTTATTGTAATCAGGATATATGGCTTTATCCTTTCATGAACATAAGATACTGAGTATATCAAGCTCTTATTTTTATCAAATACTTTATACAAAGTCTGATACACACCTTTAGAAATAAAATTTTGTGTGCGGTCGTAAAATATTTGTTGCTCGGCTGAATTATCTCCTATCAGTTTTCCTGTAAGATAATCCTGCGCGGAAAGAGAAAGACAACATGCGGCTATAAAAAAAATAAAGGTGAGTTTTTTCATATTGTTTTCATTACTTCATTACTCACAATTGGTTCCGTCTATTTTTATGAAAACTCCTGCCGCATTATAGTAAACATAAGGCGAAGCAGTATATGTTTCCCCTCCCTGCGAAATACTTGCAGTAAATTTATACTTCCTATTTCCTGATGCAGCTTTCTCCACCATTACAAGACTTGCCACGCTTTCAATTTCAGAAGCGCT
This sequence comes from Chitinophagales bacterium, assembly GCA_046598235.1. GTDB lineage: Bacteria > Bacteroidota > Bacteroidia > Chitinophagales > LD1 > Bog-950. The sequence continues at coordinate 34 of JBKJJB010000008.1, read as the reverse complement.
ATTGATAATTATATCGCAACCCGAAATTCGTTTG
>JBKJJB010000380.1:0-6786 GCA_046598235.1 Chitinophagales bacterium | reverse complement strand
AGTAACAGGAGCAACCGGTCCGACAGGTTCTAATGGAACTAATGGGACTAACGGAACAAACGGGACAACAGGTGCTACTGGAGCAACGGGCTTGCTTACTTCAGGAACAGCTACAGGGAATACCACCTTCTGGAACGGAAGCCAATGGGTGGTTAATAGCAATAATATTTATAATAATGGTGGTAATGTTGGTATCGGAACAGCTACGCCAAGTTCTAAGTTGCAACTAGATGGCAAACTCAGAATCAATTATAATTATGCTGACTCCTTAAATATGAGCAATCAGAATTATATCAAAGCAACAAATGGTCCTTACCCATCAATTGCTTTTATCGCCAACACCCATATCAACGGTGTGTCTATTGGTCTTGATGGCGGGAATATTCTCGGGATTTTTGACTCTACAGGGCTTGATTATGCTCCCATAAATGCCAGTGCTTATAATATCGGCAGCGATATTAGAATCAAGAAAGAGATAAACTATATTTCTTCTTCTGAATACGACAACTATTTGGATCAAATCAGGAACATACAATCTGCCACCTTCCTTTATAATTATGAGTCGCTGGAGAAGGGTGCTTTCCGCTACAGAACTGACCCGCATGTTGGGTTCATTGCTCAAACCCTTCCAAGAGCATTAGTAAACATCAAACCTAAGAGTAGAGACGGCAAAATGACCGATGTAATGAGCTATAATCTGGGTGATCTTGCGGGATTAACGGTTATAGGGCTTAAAGCACTTGATTATAAGCAACAAACTTTTGAGCAAAAGCAGCAAGAACTTGAAAGTAAGGTAAATAGTCAAAATCAACTTATCCTTCAATTGCAAAAAGAAATTGAACAGTTAAAGCAGAAGTAGAACTGAATTGCCTGTAGATTTATTACTTTAAGACAGCCTCCACATTTGGGGGCTGTTTTTTTAGAAGGATAAAGATATTTCTTTCACTACTCTACTAAATGGAAGTTGTTCTCTTCATGTTGAACAGCCAAATGTAATCTTTGGTTTCGGTTACTACCCCTCAATTTATACCTTCAGCTTTATTGCACTTATTCCACGAATCATGTAGGTTTACTTCATGGACATATCTTATATACTGAATCATCTTGGCGAAGAGCGCGAAGAATATTTCAATGCTGTCTCCCCGCCTGTTATTCAATCCAGCAATTTTTATTTTAAAGATGTAGCAAGTCTACGCACTGCTTTTGCCAATGAAGCTGCGGTAAATATTTATTCGCGCGGCAATAATCCAACCGTTGATATTCTACGAAAGAAAATTGCCGCTCTTGCAGGGGCAGAAGATGCACTCGTGTTTTCAAGTGGTGTTGGAGCCATTGTTGCTGCGGTGCTTACGCATGTAAAAGCAGGCGATCATGTAATCTGTGTAAAGAAACCCTATTCGTGGACGAAGAAACTGTTCAAAGTAATGTTGCCCTCATTCGGTGTTCAATCAACACTGGTGGAAGGAACCAACATTCAGAATTTTGTTGATGCAATCAAGCCCAATACCAAACTCATCTATCTCGAATCCCCTAACTCTGTCACCTTCGAATTACAGGATATTAAAGCCGTAGTAAAACTTGCGAAAGAGAAAAACATCCTCACCATTCTCGATAACAGTTACTGCACTTCGCTTGGTCAACGCGTTATTGAAATGGGAATTGATATAGAAATTCACTCTGCCAGCAAATACTACGGAGGTCACAGTGATGTAGTGGCTGGATATTTAATAAGCAGCAAGAAAATAATTGACAAAGTATTTGTTTCCGGTTTGCAAAACTTAGGTGCTGTTATTTCACCGCACGATGCCGGCTTGCTGTTGCGCAGTCTTCGCACACTTCCTTTGCGAATGGAGAGAATAAAAATCACTACTGAAAAGATTATTGCTTTTATGGAGCAACATCCGCAGGTGGAGAAAATAAATTATCCCTTTTCAAAATCGTTTCCTCAATATGACTTGGCAAAAAAGCAAATGCAATGGTGCGGAGGATTGTTCAGCGCACAGATAAAAGCAAAGAATATTGATGAGATGGAAATTTTCTGCAACAGCCTACAAAGATTTTTAATGGCGGTAAGTTGGGGCGGTCACGAATCGCTGATTGTTCCCAGTTGCAGTTTCTATCCTAAAGATAGTTATGATGCTTCTGTGTTCCCTTTTAACTTAGTTCGCTTCTATATCGGGTTGGAAGATGCCGAAGTATTGATGGATGATTTGAAACAAGCTTTCAAGAAAATCGAATAACACTTGCATGAGATTGAAATGGATATTGCTTCTTCTTTGTGGAGTTTTGCTTAATTCATCCTATGCAGGCGAATACACATCGCTCACCAAAGCATTAAAAAATCCTGCACAAGTAAAGTCTCTTAACCTTAGCAGCAAGTCTTTAATCTCTTTACCCGAAAGCATAGGAAAACTGATAAATCTTGAGCGATTAAACCTTTCATCCAACAAGCTTACTGTACTGCCCAAGGCACTTTTTACTCTCAAGAAATTGAAATATCTCAATCTCACTTCCAATAATCTTTCTGCTCTTCCTGCTTCTATTTCAAACTTTAAGAGTTTACAGGAATTGGAAATCGGATTCAATAAAATTGCAACACTTCCTAAAGAAATAGGACTACTTCCTAAACTGAAGCGATTAGTGGCTACAAAAAATAATTTGAAAGTATTGCCAGATGAAATAACTCAGCTTGTTCTACTTGAGATTATCGACTTCGCATATAATTCTTTTACCAGTCTGCCTGTTGTTTTGACAAAAGTGAAAAATCTTAAAACCCTTGACATCAGCTTTAATAAAAATCTAACCGCTTATCCTCCGGAAATGAAAAGTCTTTCATCACTTCGCTTGCTTAACCTTAAAAACACTAAACTTACTGCCAAACAAGTAGAAGACTTGGGTTGGCTTATTCCCAATTGCCAGATTATGCTTTAGTGCTTCTCTTAAATATTTCGTTCGCTATATTTATCACATGAACGAAAAACTGCTTCACTTCATCTGGAAGTTTCGTCTCTTCAATGTAAATACTCTGCTTACTACCGAAGGGGAGAAGATAGATATTGTTCATGCCGGAACATACAACACCAATGCAGGAGCCGATTTTCAAAATGCGAAAATCAGAATCGGTAAAACTCTTTGGGCAGGCAATATTGAAATTCATATTAATTCAGCCGATTGGTTTGCCCACAAACATGACAAGGATGCTGCTTATAATAATGTGATTCTTCATGTAGTGTATGAGTCTAAAGAAAAAATTGCTTCAAGAAATAGCGGAGAAATAATTCCCACACTCGAATTGAAGACTAGAATAAACTCCTCTACGCTTTCGCGTTACGAAGAGTTAGCGAAACGAAAATCATGGATTCCTTGTGAGAAATTCTTTAAGTCAGTAGATGCGTTTACTGTAAATAATTTTCTTGAACGATTACTGATTGAAAGACTCGAAAGTAAAGTGGAACAGATTAATACCTTACTTGAAGAGAGCGAGAATGATTGGGAGAATGTAATGTTTCAAATGATTGCACGATATTTCGGAGCAAGCATCAATAAAGAACCGTTCCTGCAATTGGCTAAATCACTTCCGGTAAAGGTGTGGGCTAAACATCAAAGTGACAGCTTGCAAATTGAATCGCTTATTTTTGGTCAGGCCGGATTTCTTGAGGAGAAGTTCGATGACGAATATCCGAACCAATTGCGCAAAGAATATAATTACCTCAAACGACTTCATAATTTGAAGCCGTTGCAAAAACATGTTTGGAAATTTCTTCGTCTTCGACCCTCCAATTTTCCAACTGTTCGGTTAGCCCAGCTTTCAGCATTGATGAGTAAGGAGGTAAAACTCTTTTCAAAAGTTTTAGAAGCCAAGAACGTAAAAGCAATTCGCAATTTCTTTGATACAGATGTTTCAGCTTATTGGAAAGCGCATTACGTTTTCGACAAGTCTTCAAAGAAAGTGAATTCTCATCTTGGCTCCTCTATGAAAAATATACTGCTGATAAACGCAGTGGCTCCTGTTCTGTTTGCGTATGGAAAGTATAAAGACAACGAAGATTATTGCGATAGGGCGATACAGCTTTTAGAAAAATGTGAAGCAGAAAGTAATTCAATTATTAGCGGATGGAAAAGATTAGGCATAATTGCGGATAACGCTTATGAAACACAAGCATTACTACAACTTAAAAACGAATACTGCGATAAGTTTCGTTGTTTGGATTGTGCAATAGGAACAAAAATTTTAAAATGATTTTTTCTTATTTTTGATTCAACATTTTATTCCATGCTGCAAATAGAATCATTTAAATTTTTGGTTGAATCACATTTGTTCGGAGTATGTGAGCGAATAGGAAACAGGTTGAAGATGCCTGCCAAAGATATTCGTATGTTCTTCATCTATGCTAGTTGCATGACCATCGGTTCGCCAATTATCATTTACATGATACTTGCCTTTTGGCTACGGATGAAAGACTATGTGAAAGGGAAACGAAACCCTGTTTGGGATTTTTAGAATTGGAATTTAAAACCCTGTGCGAACCAACGGTTCGTCAAACGTAGTACCCATTTGAAACGAATTCTCCATCACTTTAACTCCACTGCATCCCGATTTGGTGTATGCCACTAATCTTACTTTAAAGCTGCCGGGAGTATCGTATAAGTGTACCGGATTCACTGTAGTTTCGCTACTTGTATCTCCAAAATCCCAAATTAACTTTGCATTTGCCGGCTGTGTCTTGTTTGTAAATGAACTAATGAAAGGCGGAACTGCCGACTTCATAGATGCCATTTCGAAATCAACTTTTACAGAATCAATATGAACATAATTTGATAACGTAAAAGTAGAGTCACACTGGTCTGCATTCTTTCCGGTAAGCGAAACGGAATAATATCCATTCTTCTTGTAGAAATGAGTCGGGTCTTTCTTCATGGAAGTTTCTCCGTCACCAAAATTCCACAAATAAGAAGTAGCATTGGGAGTAAAGTTGTAGAACTTAACCGGATACCCTACACATCCAAAAGTATCGCATGCAAAACGAACCATCGGTCTAGCTGCTTGTATATAATTCTCTATTCCCTTTTTTACTGTGTAGCCGCTGCTATCTGTTACCGACAAAGTAACTTTATAGCTACCCGGATTAGCAAACACTTTTTCGGGATTTGGGTTGGTAGAAACTGTTCCATCACCAAATTCCCATAAAGCTAAAGCAGTGTTAGGTGTTGTGTTTGTAAACTTTACCGACATAGGCGAAGAACAAGAAGAAGTTACATTTGAAGTAAACGAAACCGGAGTTCCTTTCGAAACTTTTACATAGGATGTCTTGGTAACAGATTCACTACATACTCCATCCATCAATGTAAACTTTACTTTGTACATTCCGGTGGTGGAATAAATTTTTTCGGGATTGTGCAGATTAGAAACTGTTCCATCTCCAAAATCCCAAGCCCAAGCAGTTCCCTTATAGTTAGAAAGACTATAAAACTTCACAACTTCTCCTGCTGCCGGAGTTTCGCTCGATGCTGTAAAATCAGGGTGAAGTTTTGTTACACTTACATTTTTTACAGCAACGCTTGAACACTCGTTGGCATCTTTTACTGTAAGCATTACATCATGTTTACCTTGCGCAAACAAATGTGTGGGAGTTTCATCGGTAGAAATAGCGCCATCTCCAAAAGCCCATGAATAATTTAACCCGTTTCCTTTCGATTCATTTTTAAATGAAACCTTTTGCGATTCAGAGCAACTGCTTAAAACAGATGGTTTGAAATCAGCAAGCGGAGCAGGATTTACAGTTATAGAAGAATAGGTTGTTTTATCAGCAGAACATCCGTTTATATCAGTTACTACTAAAGTAACATTGTAGTTTCCCGCGGTGGTATAACGATATTGCGGATTTTGAGAAGTAACAGTTTTGCCATCACCAAATCCCCAAACATTTTTCTCTATAGGAGCACTGCCAGCAGTGGAAAGATTGGTAAAATTCAAAGTTTCGTTTACACAGGCTTTACTTTTTTCAATAATAAAATCTGCTTTAGGAGCACTACTGACAGTAATGACGGTAGCAGCAGATTGAATTCCGCTATGGCTGTTTACAAGTAAATTCACCTCATATACACCCGGTTTTAGAAAAACTACAGCAGTTGTCTGTTTATTGGAAGTAGTCCCATTGCCAAAATCCCACATCCAATTGGCATCTTTTTCTGCACACTTTCCCGCAAAATTTACAGTCAAAGGGACACAGCCCGATGTTTTATCTGCTTCAATTTTAACCGGTGAAGAGGTTCCTCCGGCTGACAAAAAAGTGGTTGCAAAAAGAAGACAGGCAAACAGGTTATTTTTCATATCACAGTTATTTACATAACGGTAAACGAAAACTACCTGGTAGAAGATGCTTTTATAAGAGTTATTATACATACTACAACTTGTGCTTTGCAATTAGTTTATTTCCCGAGGGTAAAAGAGAGCAAATCAAGGTTACGGGATGTGTAATCCCCCAATTACAACCAAACAACGACATGTTGATTGTTCATCTTTCTGCCCTAAAGCAATATTTAATATTGGCTTAACATTGAAAATCTACATTCGCCTCTAAATCAATAAAAAAACAGTATGGAATTAAGCAGAATATTCTCCTTTCTTGTACCAAAGGATAAGAATTTTTTCAAACTATTTTCTCAGTCTTCGGACAATTTGGTAGAGATATCAAAGGTTTTTTCACAAATGGTGAACTCGCCTTATGAAAAAAGAGAAGAGTTGATTAAAAAAATCGGTGACCTTGAACATGTGGGCGATGAAAT
>JBKJJB010000305.1:0-3870 GCA_046598235.1 Chitinophagales bacterium | reverse complement strand
GTGAGTCAGTGAGATAGCCGTAGCCGGCATACATTTTTCCAAAAAGATTATTCGCTCCGTTTTTGGTAACAATGTTCATTGCCTTCTGTGAGTTGCCATCATCAAATCCTGTAAACGAAGACTGGTCATTCATCCGGTCAAATACCTGTACGCGATCTACAACTTCCGATGGAAGATTTTTAAGTGCCAGCGTTGCATCATCTCCGAAAAATTCTTTACCATCTATCAGTACTTTCTTAACCTCTTCACCCTGTGCCTTAATCACTCCACTTTCCGAAGTGATACCCGGCATCTTCGTTACTAAATCTTCGGCTGTAGCATCTTTATTTGTTTTAAATGCTTTGGCGTTATACTCCGAAGTATCGGCTTTCTGTTCCACACGAACTTGGTTCTCTACAATGTTTACATCTTTTAGTGTAGTTGCCTTTTTAGATAGGGCGATTGTATTCAGATGCAGGTCGGCATTTGTTACAGACACTTGTTGCTCATAGGTTGTGTAACCGATATAATTCATAGTGAGATTATACAAGCCCGCAGAAAGATTGGTGAATTCAAATTTGCCGTCAATGTCGGTGGCGGTTCCTTGCCATTGAGCAGAATCGTTTACAGAAGTAAGTTTTATAGTAGTACCAATAAGAGGTGTGCGGTCGTCAGTATCAGTAATGATTCCGTCAATTTTATTTTGCGCATTAACTGAGAAAAAGGTAAATGATAAGATGATACTTAATGCAATTAGTTTCCCATTGCGGTGATTTTTCATACTACAAATATGTATTGCATAAGCAAAGGAGTGTAACCATTTGAGGAAAATTGGGAATTGATTTTTACGAAGACACATTCTATTCATCGGTTGAGTTTTTTTGCACTAGCTATCTCGGATACAGTCGCACCGGAATAGCTTAAAGGCAAGCATTCACTTTAGAAAGTTTTATCAACACAACAATTCAGTACTAAAATTTGGAGAAGTATAAACTGAAACTATCTTTGGCGAACAAAATTATTCATTCACCACCCAAAATTTTTTAAGTCATGAACAAAGGAGAACTCATCGACAAAATTTCAAAAGATGCAAAGGTTACCAAAGGGCAGGCAGGTGATGCTCTCGATTCTTTTCTGAATGCTGTTGCCGGAACATTGTCAAAAGGAGGCAAAGTTACCTTAGTAGGTTTCGGAACATTTTCGGTTTCTAAGCGTCTTGCACGCAAAGGTCGTAATCCGCGTACGGGAAAAGAGATTAACATCAAAGCTAAGAAGGTAGCAAAGTTTAAAGCAGGTTCTGAACTTGCCAAGAAGGTAAATAAGTAATTGATATTTATCTTAGAATTAAAAACCCGGCATCCTATAATGTCGGGTTTTTAATTTGCTTAAAATGTGGTTTGATTTTTTACTTTCGCAATCAATTAAAATAAAAATCAATTATGGGAAGAGGTGATAAAAGAACCGCAAAGGGAAAAAGATTTAAAAAATCATATGGCAATTCAAGACCACACAAAGTAAAAGCAACTGCTGCTGCTGCTGCTAAAGCTGCTGCAGTAAAAAAGGAAAAGGCTCCTAAAAAAGTAAAGGAAGAAAAAGCAGAGAAGCCTGTAAAAAAAGCAGCAGCAAAAAAAGCTCCTAAGAAAAAAGAAGCCTAACATTTAAGCGGAGCTACTCTTGTTCCATTGATTTGTTATAGGCTTTAATATAAATGGCGCCAAGGTTTTTGTGCGGAGGGATATAATCCATAAAACGCTCATAAGCCTTGGCGTTACTTTTTAGGGCAACATCCAACTCTCCCCATATTTTTTGCCAATCCAAATCTTTTCCCTGTCGGATATACTCCGCCATTAATTTCAGCATTGGATTATTCACAAACTGAGTTCCTATTTGTTTAGAGGAAACAATTCCAACATCGGGCGAGCGCTCCAGTATGGAAGAAATGCTATGATACCCGCCACAAGAACCAAGAATAAAAACTTGTGTTTCGTCTTTTATTTTTTCAATGGTTTTAAAGGCGTAATAGCTGTGTCCGCGATGAACCATCACATTAGGTGTATAATTTTTATCGGCAAAAATTTTCTCTAATTTTTCCTGTCCGTCATATTCATGTTTCGGTTTGTTAGCATATATGTGAACTGCCTTGCCTGTTTTAGATTTAATCTGAACATAAGCCATGGAATCAATAATGCTCCAATTTTTTTCTATAAAAATCTTTAAGAACGAAGCGAAGGAAGCATCTCCGTCTTCATCATCATAAAAATAAATCATCCAGCGGTCAACACTATCCGCATCAAATAATTTCGAATTAGTTACACGACCCGAATTAGGAATTGAATATTGTTTTGAAACCGAAGAGAACCAATTTGGGCTCGAAACATTTCTTTCAACAAAAAGATTGGAAAGCAATCCATAAATAGTTGTTCCCTTAAAATTTTGCATGGTATTAAATCGAATGTATTCGTACCGTATGGTTCCGCGAAGTATTTTCAGAATGAGCGAATCGGTAATACTGGCAAATGCATCTGCTACTTCAACAGCTTGCGATAAATCGTAATATTTTTCTAGTCCACTTGCAAATTTTATCATCAGCATTTGCTGGTGCAGCGATGTCATACTTTGCAGAAACTGTTTTAGTTTACCAAATCCCGCAGCCATTTTTATAAAAGTTCTAAAACGGTTATCTCCAATTTGATTCAGAAATTCAAACCCGGAAACCGGACCCAACTTTGCCATCAGCCGATTGAACAGTCCATTAAAAGTTGAGGTAAAAATTTCCTCTTCGCTGTAAACAATTAAAGTATACAACTCTTCTGCCGAAAAATCTTTGACAGAAGCAAAGCGGATTTCATCTTTCTCGTTATGCAGATCGTTTATCACCCGAACAAACTTCAGCGAATAAATTTCCAGCTCATTTTCCAAAGAATGAACTGCCAATGGATTTTTCTTCGCTCTGATTTTAAGCATAGCCCGCAGATATTTTTCGGGATTGTTTCCTATTGCATCTGCTTTTTCAAGAGATAGATTGCTGTTTACAATTTCATCCAACAAAGCGAAGGCATTTGATTTTCGGGCATACTTATCTTTGATTTCAAGAATTGTTTTCACAACCGTATCGTTACTTCTCTTTAATGCTTCATAAATCGCATCGTTAGGATTGAAATATCTTTTTACTGTAACAGGAGCAGCTTTTGAACATTCTTCAATTACATGAAGTGAATAATTTTTGTCAGCGTAGGTATTGTAATTGGCAAAAACCAAATCGGGACGATAGCGCGAGGCAAAAATCAGAAATGAATCAGCACAACTCTCGCTACTAAAAACTCCTATTGTATTAAGCGATTGAGGAATGTTAGTGATAAGGTACTCGTAGAGTTTATTCTGCCGAATGGCATTTATCTCTCCCAGCATAAAGTGAAAAAGATTATCGTAGCGTTTTGTAAGGGGAGCGGTTCTGCGATTTACTTTTACTAATTGCGTGTAAAGTGCTTCACGAAAAATCTTTTTCCTTACCTCATCAAATTCAGGGCTTTCAATTAGGTGCTGAATTGAATCAATCAATTTAAAATAAACTTTCCCTGCATTTACGGTGGCGGCAGAATCACCCAGATTTATTTTCTCATCAACAGTTCCGTCTAATAAATCAATTCTTCTTTGATCGTAGTCTATAAAGTAATCTGCTTTACGGGTATTTGTAACAGTAGAATCATTTGTTGCAAAAAGTGAGTGGCTCAAGCCAAGAAATGAAATCAGCAAGAGAAAATGGAAGAAGGAAAATCTATGCAGGCATTGAATCATTTTATACTCCAAGCAGTTTATAATATGCTCTGATGAACACAGCTTCAAGATTTTTGTTGGGAGGAATATAGTCGCTGAAGTATTGATTGCTTCCAA
>JBKJJB010000059.1:0-4122 GCA_046598235.1 Chitinophagales bacterium | reverse complement strand
ACCGGCAGCACCAAGCAAGTAGTAGAAGTGGGCAACACCATTTCCACTGCCACAACATGAGATAGTTGCCATATTTATCATGTTGCTTACTTTACGTCTATTACTGCACTGCTTACTATTAATGCGGGCACTATTGTAAAGTTTGATGCACAGAAAAGTATTGGCGTGGGCAGCGGAAAGCTCATTGTGAATGGAACTGCCGAAGCCCCGGTTATTTTTACTTCCTCCAAAGATGATACATACGGTGGCGATACCAATGGCGATGGCAGTGCTACTTCCCCGCAAAAAGGAGATTGGCAGTATATCACCTTTGGAAATTCTTCGGACAACAGTCTTGATTATTGCAAAATTCTTTATGCCGGATACGCGACTGCTACATATGAACAGGCGTTAGATATGGGTAGCGGAGCAAATAATTTCATCACTAACTCCGTTATTGCTCATACTTTTGGGGGTGTTGACCAAAAGTTCGCAGCACTCAATATGTCGTGGTGTCAGCTAAGCTGTATAGCGCAGGGCAATACTTTCTTTGACAACGGACGTCCGGTTATCATTGGTATATCTACCAATTTTGATGACAGCAATGTATTTCATAATCCTGATGATGCTACAGAGACAAATCTGTGCAATGGAATTTTTGTTGACGTCACGCATAGCAATCACGCAACTGCCTCTTGGGACGAAACTGAAGTGGCTTATGTTTTTGGGCACAACAGCGGTAACAGTTGGGCTATGACTACGGGCAAGATTCTTACGCTTGGCGATGATGTGGTGCTAAAATTTGAAACAAAAAATCCGGTCGGCTTTTCCGTATTAATGCCCGATGGAGAAGGACAACTGCAAAACAACAATGGGGTCGGGGTGGCGTTTACTGCGTTTGCCGATGACGATTATAAAGGTGATACGAATGGCGATGGTCCAAGTACGGGTTTATCCGGCTCTTGGGAAGGTATATCTACACCGGGTATTACCTGGGTCAACTGGTCGAATATTTATTATGCCGCGCATTGATTAGAGCACAACTACCGACAAGGAAATATTGCTAGAAGTAAGTCGAAACAAGTTCAGTATGACCTCGCCATTAGAGGTTAGATTGTGTAGGTGGGAGAGTCAACTTAGTTTTTCTGTTTTGCTTTTTTCCAATTAAGCACCAGCACATAAGTAATAACCCACACCACAGCGGCAACAATTGCCGCCAGTGTAAAACTGCCCACCACATATTGCAGAAAGTTTTTGCCAATCATTTCGAGTTTAAAGTTTTCGGTAAAACTTAAACTCATACTGTTACCACCAAACCATATACGCCCCGTTTGGTAACCCGCAAAAACAATAAACGGAATCATGGGCGGAACACTGATGTTAGATGCAAGAATAGAAAGGGCTTTGTTCAGTTTAAAAACCCAGGCAAAGAAAATAACAAACCAAATTTGAAAGCCCCAAAAGGGAGTAATGCCGAAGAAAACTCCCACTGCCATGCTCCATGCTTTTACAGCAGGTGTTTCGTGCGAGCGAATAAGATAATCTTCGAGCAGTGTGCGCCAATCGTTACGGAATATGTGGCGAACAAAATCGCGGGGCTTTATGTACGCGAAAGTCCAGAACACTAAAACTGTATTGAGCACACTAATGCGCGAGAAATCTTTGAATGGTCGAAAGTGTGAAATGCGTTCTTCTGCCGGTGGATAGTAAACCTTTACCGGCACAGCAATTACATCAAGCCCGCTCCACGAGCCGCGCACAATAACTTCTATTTCAAATTCGTATTTGCGGGTGAAGAAATGAATGCCTTCTAATTTTTTTATCGGATATAAACGATAACCCGATTGAGTATCGGGAACAGTAACTCCTGTTTCGAGTGTAAACCAAAAGTTAGAAAACTTATTTCCAAAACTGCTCTTGCCCGGCACCGAACTCTGGTTCATGTTGCGCGCACCTATAACAATAGCGTTATTGTTTTTCTCCAACGCTTCAAGCATGGTCGGCAAATCATCAGCAAAATGCTGACCGTCAGAATCAAGTGTTATTGCATACTCGTAACCGTTCTTTCGCGCAAATTCAAAACCCTTTCGCAAAGCCCATCCCTTGCCTACATTCTTCTCGTAAGTGTGTAATTTTATTTGTGGAAAGCGGGAGAGAATATCGAACGTGTTATCGGTAGAGCCATCATTGATTACACATACATCATCGCTGTATTGTAAAACATCGGTAAGCACCTGCCCAATGGTGGGGCTGTTGTTGTAAGTAGGAATGAGAACACAGCAGCGGAGTTCTTTAAACTTGTTTTTATAAACAGCTTTATCCATTTACAAACTCACCTTTGAATCTAAAAAACATTTCTTCGGGTGTAGAGTAAAAAGCGCTAACAAAAAGTGTTTCGCCTTCTTCTTTTTCAATCTTTATTTCGCAAAGCAACTCACTCACTTTAGTGGGATTAAGCAAAGCCAGAAATTTAATATGATGCGCCAGCTTCATCTCGAAGTTCTTGCCTGTAATATGATTAAGTGTTTCCTGCAACATTTGTGTTTGACAAACACCGGGCACTACGGGCAAATCGGGAAAGTGTCCTTTAAATATTTCGTGTGCTGCATTAAACCGCACCTTAGCGCGATACGTTTGCCCGTCTTTACTTGACTCGATGATATGATAGAAACTTCCTAGCAACATGTGGGTTATGTTAATCGTTATTGTTTAATCGTTAATCGGAAACAGCCGTTTTAATTATTGCGGAAAATAGAGATAGCAGCGATGTTATGCAAATGAACGAACAATTACTTTACTAAAAAGAGAGAGTCATTTACTGCTCCGTTAATTTCTTTATTGGAGAAAGAAAGGATAGTGTTATCGCCCGATGCCTCGTTCATTTCAATACGGGCGGCTGTAAAGTCTTTTTTGTCGAGAACGAGAACAATCGTACTCAGGAAGTTCTTCATCATTTTAGAAAGAGGTTTTAATTCTACTCTCACCTGCAAGTTATTTTCAGAAAGACTGAGCGTAAAATCTTTACCCGAAAACAAACTGCCGTTAATAGAACCTACAATAATGTTATTCAACTGCTGAAACACTTTGCTGCGGTGCATATCCATCTGTTGGATTTTCTTGTCATCTTTCATCATCATCTTTCCGTTGTTCATCACAATTAAATTTTTTACCGGCTGCAGGTATTCTAAACGCACTTTACTCTCTTTTTTAAAATAGAATTTGCCTTTAGAAATTGCTTTGTCAGCAAGCATACTCATATTCTTCTCCTGCGTAAAATCGCATTGAATGGTCGTTATCTTATTCGATGCTTCAATAATTTTCTTTTGAAGCGAAACAACATCTTTAACGGGAGTAAATGTTTGCGCTATAGAAAATTGTGCAAGACAAAGTGCCACTATTAATGGTAAAAGAAAGTTCATTTTGTATTTATCCATTTTAATCTGCTCAATCAGCGTCATCAGCGTTCCAATGTATTTCAATAATAGGGTTTAGCATTCAGCAATTCATCTACCCGCACAATTTCAAAACCACGCGCGCGAACTTCTTTTATAAACTCAGAAAGGATGCCAAAAGTGAATTTACCCCAATCGTGAAACAGAATTATATCTCCGTTACCTAAATTTTTAAGAGATTTTTGGAGAAGATGCTCGGCACTCTTTGCGTTAGTATCATAAGTGCGGATACTCCAGCCAATGCAATCGTAATTGCCTAGTTCAATTGCTTTCGCAACCATCGGGTTAGTTACCCCATAAGGCGGACGAAAGAACTTTGGCTTCTTTCCTGTTACGCGAACTATTTCATCATCACATCTCTTTAAATCATCTGCAATAGTTTTACTGCTATTCAGCGAAAACCAATAGGTATGCGAATAGCTGTGATTGCCGATAACATGATTTTCGTCTATCATTCGTTTTACCAATGCTTCATTGCCTGCAATGTTCTTGCCTATTAAAAAGAACGTGGCAGGTACATTTTCGCTCTTCAATAAATCAAGCAAACGGGGAGTAAAATCCTGCATCGGTCCGTCATCAAAAGTAATAGCAATGGCTTTTCGTTCTTTACTGCCTTTCCAAAGCGAACGAAGAAAAAAATCTGACTGAATGAAATAAGAACCGTAAAACAGCAGCAGTAAATAGCAAAGTA
>JBKJJB010000026.1:0-5075 GCA_046598235.1 Chitinophagales bacterium | reverse complement strand
ACTACACATGGACTTAATTTCAAAATACGACCTGATTGAAAAAATTGTGCATACCGACAATGAAATTCTGCTTCAACAGGTCAAGACCTTACTGGAAGAAGAGGAGGTCCCATCTCTGGAAGATTTAGATCCAACATTGAAGGCAGCTCTGAGAAAAAGTTTGAAACAATCTGACAGAGGCGAAGGAACACCACATGCTGTGGTGATGAAGCGCTTGAAAAAGCAATATTTAAAGAAGAAATGAAAATCATCTGGACACCAGATGCGGTAGAAACTTTCAAACAGAATGTATCTTACCTCACAGAAGAATGGAATGATGTTGTAGTAGAAACCTTCATTGCAAAAACAGAAGAAGTAATTGCAACTATTTCAACGCACCCTTTGCTTTACCCCACCACCCTGAAGGGAACGGGTATCCACAAATGTTTGGTTGTTAAACAAATTTCCCTCTACTACCGCATTCTTGATGATAGAATTGACCTTCTTCTTTTTTGGAATAACTATCAGAACCCGAAAAAGCTTAAACTATAATGTCAACAAAAAAGAAACCCGTTGCAAAAGAAAAATACAGCGGTCCCACCGATGGCAAAACCCGTTGCGGCTGGTGTCTGGGCGATCCTATTTATGTAAAATATCACGATGAAGAATGGGGCAAGCCCGTTCATGATGATAAACTGTTGTTCGAATTTCTGGTGCTCGAAAGTTTTCAAGCAGGGTTGAGTTGGTTGACGATTTTAAAGAAGCGAGAAAATTTTAGAAAGGCATTTGCTGACTTCGATGTAAAGAAAGTGGCGAAGTATGATGAGAAAAAATACGAAGCACTGATGCAGGATGCGGGTATTATCCGTAATCAATTAAAGATCCGCGCAGCCATTAATAACGCGCAGCGGTTTATGGAAATTCAAAAAGAGTTTGGCTCGTTTGATAAATATGTTTGGAACTTTGTTGGTGGCAAGCCTTTAAAAAACAAATTGAAAACACTCCGCGATATTCAACCTCGCACAGAAATTTCGGATGCAATGAGTAAAGACATGGGCAAGCGCGGATTTAAATTTCGCGGCTCTACAATTTGTTATGCTTTTATGCAGGCGGTAGGAATGGTGGACGACCATTTGGAAGATTGCTGGAGGAAAAACCCAGCCCCCAAACCCCCGAAGGGGGCTTAAAGGCAAACGCAAAAATCAATTGCTTACGACATTCGCACAAGCAATTCCATCCATAGCAGCACTTACAATTCCACCGGCATAACCTGCTCCTTCGGCACAAGGAAATAAATTATTAATTTGTGGATGGCGCAAAGTTTCCTTATCGCGAGGAATACGAACCGGACTTGAAGTGCGACTTTCAACCCCAACTAATATTGCTTCGTTAGTTCTATAGCCACGCATCTTTTTTCCGAAATCGATGAGTGCTTCGCGCAAACTATTATTGATGAAGGACGGCAGAATTTTGTTGAGCGGAGAAGAAATAATTCCCGGCACATAAGAAGTGCGGGGAAGTGTAGAAGATATTTTGTTCTGAATAAAATCTTCTACTCGCTGTGCTGGTGCCTGAATACTTCCGGTAGCTGTAAAAGCTTTCTGTTCAATTTGTTTCTGAAATTCTAAAGCAGCTAAAGCTCCGTGTTGCAAAAGGTGTTTCCAGTTTTCGGGATTCACTGTAACTACTATTCCGCTATTTGAAAACGGACCATTGCGCGCACTTGAACTCCATCCATTCACGACCGTTTCGTTTTGGTTAGTCATAGCCGGTGCTATAACTCCACCGGGACACATGCAAAATGAAAACACTCCGCAACCTGCTGCTTGTGTAACTAAACTGTAAGAAGAAGGCGGAAGAAATTCTCCGCGCTCACTTCGCTTGTATTGAATAGAATCTATTAAACTTTGCGGATGTTCAATTCGAACACCGAGCGCAAATGGTTTTGATTCAATCAAAATTTTCTTTGCGTGAAGCAGTTCAAAAATATCTCTTGCCGAGTGACCTGTAGCAAGAATTACATTTTGACAATTGAATACTTCTCCATCGGCACAAATAATTTTTTTGATGCTGGAATTCTCCATCGTAAGGTCAATGGCTTTTTTGTTGAAGTGGACTTCACCGCCATTTTCAATAATGGTTTGTCGTATGTTTTCAATAATGCGGGGCAGCTTATTAGTGCCTATGTGCGGATGCGCTTCATAACCGATTCGTTCATCGGCTCCATGCTGAATAAAAACGTCCAACACTTTTTTAATGTCGCCTCGCTTGGTGCTGCGCGTATAAAGTTTTCCATCACTGTAAGTTCCCGCGCCTCCTTCACCAAAACAATAATTGCTTTCGGAGTTTACAATCAGTTTTTTATTTAATGCCGATAAATCTTTGATGCGCTCGCGCGAAGGTTTTCCTCGCTCTAAAATGATGGGCTTAACTCCACGTTCCAACAATTGCAAAGCCGCATACATGCTTGCCGGACCAAAGCCGATGAGGTGGCAGGTTTTATCATCCGTTACTTTTTGAAACCGGAAAGTTCTGAGTTCGGGCTGAAAGGTTTCGTCCTTTATATATAGCTCAACTTTTAGCAGCACAATAATCTGTGGCTTGCGGGCATCTAATGATTTGCGGACTAAGTGAACGTGCGCTATTTCATCAAAAGGCAAATTTGCGGTGATAGCTGCTTGCCGTTTTATTTCATCGGCAGAGTGCGCCTGTTCGGGCGATAGTTTTAATTCTAAAGAGATGGGCATGGTTAGGTTTTTATCCTAAAACAGAAGCGAAGATAAGATTTTAGCTTCCTCTTCAGACCAACTATTGCGTCCTCGAAGGCTTCCATAATCCACCTCTATTTCTATATTTGCCGTCCTTTTAACAAAAACGATTAAACTTCTCATGGAAAATCTGATTTACATTCTCCCACTATTCGGTGTTATAGCGCTTGTTTACATGGCTATACTTTCAAGTTGGGTAACCAAGCAAGATGCAGGCGATGCAAAAATGACAGGCATTGCTAAAAACATTGCCGATGGTGCCATGGCTTTCTTAAAAGCTGAGTACAGAATTTTGGCAATATATGTAGTGGTAGCGGGTGCTGCGCTTGGTGTTCTTTCGCAGGTTCCTAAAGTAGCGGCTCATTCAAGCATATTGATTGTAGGTTCTTTTGTAATAGGTTGTTTCTTTTCTGCCCTTGCAGGTTTTTTAGGAATGAGAATAGCAACCAAAGCAAACGTTCGCACTACACAAGCGGCTAAAACTTCTTTAGCTAAAGCCCTGAAGGTTTCGTTTGGTGGAGGAACAGTAATGGGATTAGGTGTTGCAGGTCTTGCAGTGCTTGGTCTTAGCTCGCTCTTCATTTTCTTCTTCTTCCAGTTTATGGGTGGAAATTTTGCAACCGGTGGCGGGTATGATGGTATGACTAAGGTGTTGGAAGTTCTTGCAGGGTTCTCGCTTGGTGCAGAATCAATCGCTTTGTTTGCGCGTGTTGGTGGCGGTATTTACACCAAAGCTGCTGACGTAGGTGCCGACTTAGTAGGTAAAGTAGAAGCAGGAATTCCTGAAGATGATCCGCGTAACCCTGCAACTATTGCCGATAACGTTGGCGATAACGTTGGTGATGTAGCAGGTATGGGTGCCGATTTGTTCGGTTCTTATGTAGCTACGGTTTTGGCCTCCATGGTTCTTGGAAACTATATCATTCGCGATAACGGTGGAAGCATTGCCGATAACTTTGGTGGCATTGGTCCTATCCTTTTACCAATGACTATTGCAGGTGTTGGAATTATTGCTTCTATCATCGGCAGCTTCTTTGTAAAAATTTCAGATACAGCAAAAGCAAGTGTAGATACGGTGCAAAGCGCGTTAAACAGAGGAAACAACATAGCAATGTTGTTGGCTCTTGGAGCTTCTTTCTTCCTTATCAAATTGATGTTGCCCGATACTATATTAATGAGCGCATTTAACGCAGGCGAGTTTACTACGCTTACTACCTCATCACTCAACGTTTTCTGGGCAGTGTGTATAGGTATGGTGGTTGGTTATTTAATCTCCATGATTACCGAATACTACACAGGCTTAGGCGGCAAACCGGTTAACGATATCGTTCAGAAATCGGCTACCGGTGCAGCAACAAACATTATTGCAGGTCTTGGAACCGGAATGCTTTCAACGGCTTTCCCTGTTATCATTTTTGCAGCAGCTATCTGGGGTGCTTATGCGTTGGCAGGTTTCTACGGTGTGGGTATTGCAGCATCGGCAATGATGGCTACCACAGCTATGCAATTAGCGGTGGATGCCTTTGGACCAATAGCAGATAACGCAGGTGGTATTGCTGAGATGAGCGAGTTGCCTAAAGAGGTTCGTGAAAAAACTGACGTGCTTGATTCAGTAGGTAACACTACTGCTGCGGTAGGAAAAGGATTTGCTATTGCATCGGCAGCTCTTACAGCGCTTGCCTTGTTCGCGGCTTATGTAACGCTTACCGGCATTCACGGTATCAATATTTTTGATGCGAAAGTTCTTGCCGCTTTATTTATCGGAGGTATGATTCCGGTGGTGTTCAGTGCGCTTGCAATGAACAGCGTTGGTAAAGCAGCAATGGATATGGTGAATGAAGTGCGCAGACAGTTCCGCGAAATTCCGGGTATCCTGGAAGGAACAGGAACTCCTGAATACGACAAGTGCGTAGAGATTTCTACTAAAGCGGCTTTGCGCGAAATGTTAGCACCGGGCGCTATCACTATTATCACTCCAATCATTATTGGTCTTGGTATGGGTGCCGAAGCATTAGGTGCTTACATGGCGGGTGTAACGGTAAGCGGTGTGCTTTGGGCTATCTTCCAGAACAATGCCGGTGGTGCATGGGACAATGCCAAGAAATCTTTCGAGAAGGGAGTGGAGATTGAAGTGAACGGAAAGAAAGAAACCTTCTACAAGAAAAGCGAACCGCACAAAGCTGCTGTGGTGGGCGATACAGTAGGTGATCCTTTTAAAGATACTTCGGGCCCTTCTATGAACATCCTTATCAAATTATCATCGCTGGTTGGTTTAACTATTGCTCCGCTTATTGCAGTTAACAGTCATGAAACAACTTCGTTTATTAT
>JBKJJB010000272.1:0-4983 GCA_046598235.1 Chitinophagales bacterium | reverse complement strand
ATTTGTAGATGCCGACACCAATCCCGTTGGCAAAACAACAAGCTGGGTACTACGCGATGTTACCAATAACGAAACCATTCCTTCTGAAAGAAATCTCGACAGACCTTACGAACAACTGATTGCTCTAAATAGAAACGGAGAAAGAATTGATTACGGGTTCTCCATTAAATTAGGAACACCTGCTCCTATTTATACGTTGCCTGTTAACTATCCTACAACCGGATCGCCCGAAAGAGGTGTGTATGATGTTTTACCTTCGAGTATAGAATATCAAAACTCAATTGAGCAATGGTTGAGTTTTGTGCGCGATGAAGGAAATGCCTCTCCTAGCAACTGGGTTCGTTCAGGCGAATCTTTCTTGGGTGCAGTAGGTGGAGTAGCTCCTCCTTTAGCAGGTGTGTATGATGATAATTACTGGTACGAAGGTAATGTGGCACCGTCTACGCCAACTACCTTTACGGATCCTGATGAAAAATTCGAAAGAATACTGAATGGCACTTGGGCACCTTATTGTTTAACTCCTAACTATGCTGACGCAACTCCTGCGGATGGTGCACCACCTTATGTGTATGGTCCGGGCTTTAAGTGGAGAAACTATACGCAATCTCAACCACCGCAAAACAATATGGATCGGTTGGCGAGTGTAGATATTGTAATAACTCCCGATAAAACAAAATGGAGCCGTTGCGTAGTATTTGAAACCGGTGAAGACGAAGGAATTAATGAAGGGGGTAGTTTTTATACCCGCCCTGCTTCGCCTACTATTCTTCAAAACAAGGGGGCTTTAAAGGGACAAATAAGAATGCACCACTCATGGGATAAAGATCTCAATCAGTATATGGATGGAAATCAACAAGGTGGAGTAATTGATACCGGTCGTTCATGGTTTCCGGGTTATGCAGTGAATGTAGAAACAGGTGAGAGATTAAATATTGCCTTTGGCGAAAGTTCTGATCAAGGCGACCAGAATGGACGCGATATGTTGTGGAACCCCACCTCTAATTTATATGCTCCTGTTGGCGAGTTCGCCTATTTCGGTGGTAAGCATTTCATTTATGTAATGGATACCAAGTATGACGGAGGCGATTCAGCACAAAGAATCTTGATAGATAACTACACCGCTATTGTAAGTAACCTTTTGAATGTTTCTGCTCCGGTACGAAATCTGTACTTAGATCTTATGTGGACTTCTATTCCATATTTATCTCGCGGCTACAGTTTTGTAGATGGCTACATTCCTCCGGCTGAAATTAAGATTAAGCTAAGAGTTGAAAAACCATTTGACCGTTTAGCTACCATGTCAACCACAGGCGACCCATTGCCGCGTTATCAGTTTAGCACAAAGGGTATGGGTGCCACAGAAAAGAATAAAGAAGTAGCGGTGAGTGCTTGCGATATGATTCGCGCAGTGCCTAATCCTTACCTGGCATACTCGGCTTACGAAACCGACCAAAACAGCAATGTGGTAAAAATTACCAACCTGCCTAACAACTGTAATCTCACCATCTATGCTTTAGATGGAACCATTATACGCAAGTTGAGCCGTGCTATTGGGGTTGACCCTGCTACTCAAAAGAAGATTGACATATCCGATGGAAATTCGGTAACCGATGTAAATATTGATAACTCAATCAACTGGGATTTGAAAAACGACAAGGGAGTTCCTGTGGCAGGAGGTGTGTATTTAATTCACATTGATGCTCCGGGCATTTGCGAAAAAACAATTAAGTGGTTTGGTGCGGTACGTCCGGCAGATACATCCAATTTCTAATAAAATTAAAGCAGAGAGTATGAAGAGAATTCTAACAATAGTTGTCCTTGCGGCTTTAAGCGCTACCACCGCTTTTGCCGGAAACCCCGATAGAAGAGGCGAGGCAGGTGCATACGAATTAAACATGAACGGATGGGCGCGCTCATCGGGTTTTTGGAGTATGAACTCTGCTTCTGTAAAGGGCATTGAAAGCGAACGGATAAATGTGGCAGGTCTTGCCTTTACCAAAAAAACAGAAATTGCTGCGGCTTACACACTATGGCTGCAAGGTTCGGGTGTTGGCTTGGCGCATGTGGGCTTTGCTCAAAAATTTAAAGAAACCAACGTAATCGCTTTAAGTTTTCAGGCACTCAACTTCGGCACTATTGAAAGAACAACTACACTAAGCCCCGAAGGAGGACTCGGCTCTTTCCGTCCAACGTTTCTAAACATCGGCATTTCATATTCAAAATTATTCTCTAATAGTATTTCGGGTGGAATCACGCTTCGCCTAATCAACGAAGGTCTCGGAAACCTCAATGCTTTTGGTTTTGCTGTAGATGCGGGTTTACAATACGTAACAGGACCTAAAGACAACATTCACTTTGGTGTGGCACTTCGCAATGTGGGCACTCCAATGAAATTTAAAGGCGATGCTTTGGCAAACTCTGTTCAAATTGTTTCTTCTACTACTTACCAGTTAACCGTAGAAAACAAACCAAACAAATTTGAGTTACCTACTCAGTTGAATATCGGTGCGGCTTATGATATTTGGATGGGAAAGAAAAAAGAAGTAGAACCTAAAATTTACAAACAGGATTATCGCTTAACGGTGTTGGCTAACTTTACTTCCAATGCTTTCGGCTACGACCACTATGGTGTAGGTCTTGAGTTTGGTTTAAAAGAAATGTTCATGCTTCGTGCTGCTTACCGTTTCGAGTCGGGGCAGTTTAAAAAGGAAACCCGTTTGAATGTATACACCGGCTTAGCAGCAGGGCTTACCGTTGATGTTCCTTTCAAAAAAGACGGACCGCGTTTAGCTATTGATTATTCGTTCCGCGCTACTCAACCTTTTAAGGGAACACACGCCATTGGCTTGCGTTTTAATTTGTAATTTGTAACTTCGTTTCACGAAAACGGGCAAGACGTCTCTCCTACAGAGGCGTCTTTCCTTTTTTATTATTCATAAATGGATGAATGATGATGGGATTCTTTGTATTTAAAATCCTGAATTCTAAATCCTAAATCTAAAACTCACAACATGTCCGACATATTTTATATGACCAAAGAAGGGTTAGAAAAACTACAGGAAGAAGTTAAATATCTGCGTACTGTACGGAGACCCGAAATTGCCAAAGCCATTGCCGAAGCCCGCGAAAAAGGCGACCTCTCGGAAAATGCCGAATACCATGCTGCCAAGGAAGAACAAGGTCATCTCGAAGCCAAGCTATCTGATATGGAAGGTAAACTTACACATGCCCGCATTATGGACGAAGGGATGATGGATGCTTCCAAAGCAGGCATACTTTCTACCGTAGAAGTAATGAATAAGAAGATGAACAAGAAAATGAAGTTCATGCTCGTATCCGAAGCAGAGGCAAACTTAAAAGAGAACAAACTTTCAATAAGTTCGCCCATCGGAAAAGCCCTGCTTGGCAAAGCAGTAGGCGCAAAAGTAAAAGCCCACACACCGGGCGGAGAGATGGAATTTGAAATTCTTAAAATCAGTATTTAAAGTCACCTTCATGGGATATAGGTGGGATGTCATTCTGAACGAAGGCTTTGCGAAGTGAAGAATCTTGTATTTTAATTGGTACAAGGAATACAAGATGCCTCGTTCCTCGGCATGACAACTCTTTGTCTGGTTTAGGTTTCTAAAACCGTAGAGTCAAATAATTATAGTATGCCTACCATCTTCACCAAAATAATCAATGGCGAAATCCCTTGCTACAAAATAGCGGAGGACAAAAACTATTTCGCCTTTCTCGATATTTTCCCTTTAGCCAAAGGGCACACACTGGTTGTTCCTAAAAAAGAAACCGATTATATTTTTGACTTGGAGGATAATACGCTTGCAGGGCTAATGGTGTTTGCCAAAAAAATTGCTCTTGCTCTTGATAAAGCCGTTCCTTCTTCACGCGTGGGTGTAGCAGTAGTTGGTCTCGAAGTTCCCCATGCTCATGTTCATCTTATTCCTCTCCATTCCGTTCAGGATATTGACTTTAGCCGACCTAAGTTAAAATTAAAAAAGGACGAGTTGGAAGCTATTGCAGCTAAAATTCGTTCATACATAATATAAATCTCACCGCACATGTTTTACGCTGGGTTTGACTTCGTGTGGGAAAACAACTGTTGTTTATTGTTTATTGTACACTCCCAATGTTTGCGCCCTGCAAAGCAATCTTTGGGACGCGCATGTGTCTCTTTTTGCGTTTATAGTATTCTGTTTCACACAAATCTAAACAGCTTCTTAGTTTCGCTAATCATTTTTATGTTTGAAACATGAGGCAATTTTTGGTTTTGTTTATTACGCTGGTGTTATTCAGCATTTCTTCTTTTGCTCAGTCCGATTCTACTGCTATCGCAAAACCTGCTCAACGGGTTTACACGCATTACGATTCTGTTCGCCTTGCCCGCTTAAACAGTAGCGGCAACCTGATGATTGCAGGAGGCATAGGTTTGTGCGGAGCAGGTGGATATTTGCTTTATCAGGGTAATAAAGTTTATACCACCTCGCCTACAATAACTGACCCTGCTATTCGACAAAATGAAATTAACCGCAACCGAAGGCAAGGCACTATTTACTACGCAGCAGGCGGAATTGCTATTGCCGGAGGAATAATTCTCACCGCGTTGGGTGCGCGAAATAAAGTGGAGTTTAAAACCCGAAAGCGCATGATGGAATTTGAATCGGGTATTCTCCACAACGGAAACCTGGGGCTTGCGCTTAATTTTTAAGACCGTTAGTGTTTAACTAAAACCGTTGCCACGAATACACGAATAATTGCTGCTTCATAAATAAATATGCCTTTCATTCGTGCATTCGTGGCATTTATCTTTCTCTTTCATTTTTCTCTTCGCCAGCAGTACACAATTCATTACGGCTTTTAAAAATACTATTCGTGTATTCGTGGCATTTATTTTCCCCTTTTACATGTTTTATTACTTTTGCCCCGCTTTTAAAATTACACTTTAATTATATCCATCATGTCAGACAAAGCAACAGTAACTTT
>JBKJJB010000203.1:0-4536 GCA_046598235.1 Chitinophagales bacterium | reverse complement strand
CAAAAACGTTTGAAATTAAAGTCGCCCAATTGCCGCGCATCCTTTCGCAACAGCCACACGTTACCGGCATCAACAAAAACAGCAGCTTTCAGCCATTTGTAAATATCAAAACGAATTTCAGCATTCACCTCTAATTTCATATCTCCTGTTTGATTGAAGAAACCTGTACGGCTTTGAATCGGTCCCGTTTCAGGATCATAGACTTGAGGATTCGGGTCATAATAACCTCCCGGACCTATTTCACGGATAAGAAAGCCACGCAAACTATTCGGTCCGCCTACAAAAAATTGTTTTACGAAAGGAAGTGCTAATGAATTACCGTACGGAATTCCGAAACCAGCAAAACTTCGGATAGCAAACATGCTATGGTTGGTCATTCGAAAATAGTTTCGCCAATCACCTTCAATACGGAAGAATTGCGAGAACGGACGGTTGGCAATGAGAAAACGACTATTGTCTGAACTGGTCTTTAGATTGGCGAGTTTAAACCCGGCATATATAATATTGCCTGCGGTTTCAATATTCGTACGAAAATACATGTAAACGCGGTCGGTATTAGTGCGTTGGTTAGTGTAAGTAAATGTGTAATTAGGTCCAATAATAACCTGCTCTTCGTAACTGCTTTTAAGTACCGAGTTGAGTTCAAGTCTGCGTAGAAACTCTGTTCCTCTTCTCGGCAACAAGTAAAAACTGACCGTAATAGGATTGAAAAGATGTCGCTTAAATGGATTTTCGTTCCACTCATATCCGAATGCAAGACTAAAATTATGCAATTGATATAGATAAGTAATGTTTCCGCCTGTATCAAAATCGAAACGGTTCTCAAAAGCGTAATTCACATTGAAGCGGGTTCTGGGATTTGTGTTTCGTGAAAAAATCTTGGCGCGAAACGGAACGAGAAACTTATTCATATAATAAGTAACGTTAGCACTGGCAGTGGTATTAATGATTTGCACTTTCTCTTTTTTACTGAACCTCAACTGAACCCCGCTGGAAACATCAATGAGCAACTGGTCGGCACGCCTTGACAGGTTTTTATTTTTATAAGAAAGCGAACCCGATAATCCGAAAAGACCTTCGTTGGTTACGTTGGCTTCGAGCGAAGCACTGACTGCCTGCTTTTTACCTGGCGTGAGATAAATGTGACAATCCAAAAAGTTGCTGTCGCGATCAGCTTTTGAAAAATCAATACTTATAAATTTAAATACTCCCAGTATAGAAAGACGGTTGATGGTGCGCAACTCCTTATCCTTCGAATACAAATTATTCTGCCGGAAAAAAACCGCGTCCATCAGCACGCTTTTTCTAAAATTTTCTTTTTGCGAAATGAAATAATATTCATCCTTCACAATAGTATCGCGGTGTGTGGTATCGTTAAGCACCTGTGCAGCATAATCGCTGATAATGTAAATGTTGTTGATGCGGTATTGCTGATGCTCGGTACTGTCGTTTGGTGGGTTTAGAATAGTTTTAATATTTACTATTTGTCTTTCGGTATTGGTATCAAAATCGTAGGTGATGTATTCGCGGTTGAAATAGAAAAAACCATTATTGCGAAGAAGCGTTTCAATTCGGTCGCGCTCGCTTTTTAAATTGGCAATATCAAAACGGTCGCCCCTGTGAAGGAAAGTTTTTTTCCAGTTTTCCCGTACCAGCGAGTCACAAACAGTATGTTTTTTAGGTAATTCAATATTCCCGATTTTCCAGGACTCGTTGGTTTTAATCGTATAAACTGTTGTAGTCTTTCTGTTCTTTGTAAAAGTAGAATCGCTTATCTGGCTATGAAAATAGCCCATTGAGAAAAGATAAGTCTCCATTCTGCCCTTACTCAAAGTTGTGGAGCTGGAATCATACACAACAGGCGCTTCACCTACTTTATCAATTATCCATTGTTTGAATTTGGTTAGTCGTTTGCCTTTGGTAGCACTGTAATACAGCCACATTCTAAAAGGCATAATGCCGAGAAATCTGCGGTTTGGTTTTTGTACAGAAATCTTAGTAAGGTCTTCCCGCATCTTTTGCTTTTCTGCGGGCTTTGCCTTATTGTGAAGAAGAAATTTGTTTTTAACCAGCAAACTCTGCCCTTGGGGAAGATTCTTAGCTACTCTACAGGAAGGGAGAAACAGAATAATGCAGGTAAAAGAGGCAAGCGCGAAAAATATGTTTCGAAAACTCTTCTGCATTAAAATTTAGAATTTACTTTCATTTTCGATTCAGCTATGTTATCTAAACAACAAATCAGTTTTCTCCGCTCGCTTCATCAAAAAAAATTTCGCCAAATGTATGGCAAATTTTTGGTTGAAGGCGATAAGCTTGTGCGAGAATTGCTCGCCAGTGATTTCAAAGTTGATGCCGTTTATGCCGTTGACAATTGGCAATTGGGAACCGGCTATGGAAAAATAATGCCAACTATAATAACTGAATCGGAGTTAAGAAAAATTTCAACGCATGAAAATCCGAATCAGGTAGTAGCTATTGCCTGTATTCCGGATTTATCTCTCTCCACTAGTCACTCACCGCTCACCACTAGCCTCTATATTGTGTGTGATAACCTTAGTGACCCCGGCAATGCCGGAGCCATCATTCGCATTGCTGATTGGTTTGGAATTGATAAAGCTTTCTTTTCAGATGCTTCAGTAGATATTTATAACCCCAAAGTGGTAAGCGCTGCCAAGGGTTCATTGTTCCGTGTTAACTGTTTTTATACAGATTTGAAAAAACTGTTTGAAGAAAACAAACACCTGAAAGTATACGGCACATTTATGAACGGAGAAAATATCTATAAAGCATCTTTAGATAAAAGTGCTTTCATTCTAATTGGCAACGAAGCAAACGGAATAAGCGAAGAGTTGCTTCCTTATATACAACACAAAATTTCTATTCCTTCTTTTGGCAAAGCAGAATCACTAAACGCTGCTGTAGCAACAGGGATAGTAGTGAGCGAATTCAAGAGAAGAAATTGATTTTATAAATATTCTTTTTACTTTTCGCCAACTAAAAACAATTAATTATGAAAAAGATATTGCTTTTACTTATTGGATTCACATCTGTATCTTTTGCCGCTTTCGGAAGAACTGCTGCGCCCGCCTCCACATTTGCCAAACACAGTTATGAATTACAGGTAACTCCAAGTGCCGATTATTTTATTTATCAGAAAGGAAATACATTAGATAATGAACCTTACAAGCATAAATATCCCTTTGCAGGGTTTGGTTTTGGAGTTAATTATATTTTTCGTCCCATTAAAGTAGTCGGGGTTTCTACAGGTTTAAACTTTAAAATGCAGGGGATATTTAATAGAGAAAGATTCTACCCTTTTCAGCAGCCTTCTTATGTAAGTTACAAAGGCAGCGAGCATGTAATGTACTTAACCGTACCAATTCACCTTCATCTGTACAAAGAAATGACTAATTCTACCTTTGAGTTTGCCATAGGACCTGAGTTTAACATCCCATTTTTTACGCGTTCTGCAGGAAAATTTTTTAATGCTGCCGGAACAGAGATTTCTTCTTCAAAAGATTCAGATAGACTAACCACTTCTCAAATGAAAGACGGAGCGGTATTTGGGCTATCAGTATTTTTGGGAGGCGAGGTTCGTTTGTTTGACCACGGAAATCTGTTTATAGGCCCACAAATACAGTTTTTGAACCTTGTATCCTTTGATAAAAATTTAAGGGACCTGGAAAAAACTGACAGAAAGAACTATCTTGTTTCATTGGGTCTTAAACTTGGTTTCAGATTTCATAAGTAATAAACTATTTACAGTTGGGGTCTTTATCAACTTGAGTAAAAGAAGGGGAAGAAAATTTTCTTCCCCTTCTTTTTTACATTCGCCCCCGTGAATCGTCAGCAACTTGTTCAGCTAATTCAGCAAAAGCAATCCTTTCTCTGTGTGAGGTTAGATACCGACATCAATCTTATACCGAAACATCTTCTTTCACATCCTGATCCGGTTTTTGAATTCAACAAAGCCATTATTGATGCTACACACGATATTGCTATTGCCTATAAACCCAATCTCGCTTTCTACGAAAGCATGGGATTAAAAGGTTGGGAAAGTTTGGAAAAGACAATGAAGTATCTTCATTCGTTCAAAGATTCTGTTTTCACCATTGCCGATGCAAAGCGCGGTGATATTGGCAATACTTCAAAGATGTATGCCAAAACATTTTTTGAATGGCTCAATTTCGATTCTGTTACGGTGGCTCCATATATGGGTGAAGATTCGGTAACTCCTTTTCTGGAGTACAAAAACAAATGGGTCATTCTTCTGGGGCTTACTTCCAACAAAGGCAGCAGCGATTTTCAGTTTCTTGAAACCGAAAATGGTAAGCTATATGAAAATGTAATTCGCAAAGCACAGCAATGGGCTTCGCCCGACCAACTAATGTTTGTGGTAGGTGCCACTCACCCGGAAGAACTGAAACATATCCGCAGTCTCGCACCTGATTATTTCTTTCTTGTTCCAGGAGTGGGCGCACAGGGAGGAGATATGGAAAAAATTTGTGAAAACGGAATGAATAAGGAGTGTGGTTT
>JBKJJB010000137.1:0-5883 GCA_046598235.1 Chitinophagales bacterium | reverse complement strand
GTAAAGCGCGCCATTAGCTGTAAATATTGCAAGATACTCAGGGTCGCCAAAAGGAGCGCAGTTAATGCAATAACAATCGCGGTAAAGCTTTAGTGTAACGCGGTATTGGTCGTTGCCCAAACAATCATAATACAACTCGCCTCCTACTATATGCGAGGCGTGAGACGCAAAAAGCGACATCGTTAAAAGTGATATGAAGTATATTTTTTTCACTCAATATAAAGGGCAGCGAATTTAAAGCTAAATTTTTAAGGTAAGAATGGAATTTACTTCTCTTTTGTAAAACGAGATAATGCGCGAAAGCGTGGGTAGCCATACATCTTTTTCTTAGAAAACAACGTCATATTTGCATAGATACTTTTAGGTTTTTGATAGTTTAAGCAAGTATTACTACTTTTAATTCCCAACCAACTCCCATGAAAAAAATTTCCATTATCTTTTTTGTTAATCTGATTCTTGCTTTCACCGGAATAAAAGCCCAAAACAACGTTGGTATCGGCACTCCTTCGCCTGACCCAAGTTCTATTCTTGAATTGAACGATAACGGAAAAGGATTTCTTACTCCGCGTATGACTACTGCACAGCGCGTGGCAATTACAGCGCCTGCCAATGGCTTATTAGTTTTTGATGTTACAGCCGATTGCTTTTTCTTTTATTCCGCTTCGCTTGGCTGGCAATCGCTATGTCAGCTTTCAGGTGTAACAGGGCTACAAGGCGCAACAGGTGCACAAGGTAACACAGGAGTTACAGGACCTGCAGGAGTTACAGGTGCTGCTGGTGCAACAGGCATTCAGGGAAATACTGGACCTACAGGACCTACCGGATCCGGCATTCAAGGAATTACAGGCGCAGTGGGTGCAACTGGCACACAAGGCATAACCGGTCCTACAGGAAATACAGGAGCTACAGGCTTACAAGGTATTCAGGGAGTTACCGGTGCAACTGGTGCGCAAGGTGTTACAGGCTCACAAGGCAGTACCGGAGATACAGGGCCTCAAGGAATTCAAGGCAACACAGGTGTAGCTGGTGCGACAGGTTCACAAGGGATAACGGGAGTTCAGGGAAGTACCGGTGCAGTCGGCTCTACTGGAGATACGGGAGCAACCGGTGCTACAGGTTCTACGGGTGTACCAGGTGTACAAGGTACTACAGGACCAACCGGACCTAACTGGATTATATCCAACTTTGCATATAACACTAACGGAACTTTAAATCTTACTACTACTCTGCCGCAATCCCTTACTACTACAACAGGCGCATGGCTTACCACTGGAAATTCCGGAACAAGTCCTTCTACTAATTTCATAGGCACTACTGACAATGTTGACTGGATTATTCGTACTAATAATTTAGAAAGACTTCGCGTAACCAATCTTGGCTATGTGGGTGTTAATACAATTGCCCCTGTTTGCTATCTTGAAGTAAGTTCAGGAGGAACATTTAATGCTGTTTACGGGCACAGCAACAACATCGGAGCGTATCTTGGCTATGAATCAAATATCACTTTCGGCAACCCTGTTCAAACATTACAAGGCGCAGGCGTATATGCAACCAATCCAAGTGCCGGCTATACAAGCATATTTGCGCAAACCACTGGTGCTGCTACTATTGCAGCGGCTATTCAGTATTCAAATGTCTGGATAGGAAATTATACTTATGTTGATCAATCTCCCGGATTCAACCCACCTGCATTATACGCACAGTTAAATGTTACCAGCACCACTTTGGGAGGAATTCAAACTGCTATTCGCGGATATAATAACCGTGCCATAACAGGTAACCCCGGTTGGTGCACAGGAGGGCAGTTTACAGGAGGTGTAGCAGGTAATGCCGAAGATGCAAACGGAATTATGGCATTTGCTACAGGACCAGGAACGGGACCTAATCCCGCAGGTTTATATAATACAACTCTTGACGTTACTAACGGAGGATATTTTCAGGGGAACGCGCAATACGCTTATGTGGCTTCTGATAATGTTACCAATCATAAAATAATAGGCTTGGGTGTAGTAAGCGAAATAGTTCCAACACCCACACATGGTCGCATCACATTAACCTGTCCCGAATCTCCTGAGTACTGGTATATAGATTACGGAAGCGCGAGGTTGACGAACGGTCGCGCACATGTAACGCTTGACCCAATCTTAAAAGACATTATTATAGTAGATGCCGATAATCCACTGAAAGTAATTTGCCAGCCCGGGTTCGAAAACTGCAAAGGTGTAGCGGTTATCAATAAATCAGCGGATGGATTTGATATTGTTGAACTCGATGGAGGAAATGGAAATGGCGAAATAGATTATCAGATAGTAGCTAAACCTAAAACTAATTTTGGTGAAGGAAGATTTGCTCAGGCACCCGGACCTGCCTGTATAAAACCCGACAAGGAACCCGCATCAGCCAAAGCCGCTAACCAACTTATCGGCAAACAAATATTCACCTGGCCTGCCGATTGGGATGTATATAAATACGATCCCGAAGAATCCGCTCTTATTGGCGATGTAATTACTGCCGGACCCAACATGGGTAAAATAAAATTGGGCAATGGCAAATATGGAACTTCGCTGCCGGTGGATAAAGAGAAACTGAAATAAGCCCCAAATCAGTAGCAGCGCTTGATAAAATTCTCAATAGCCGCTGTGGTTTCTTCCTTCCTTTCAAAAACGACCATGTGTTTAGTTTTATCAAACAAATGAAAATCGCTAACTGCCGCAAGCGATGCTTGTTTTAAAGAATATTCCAACGGTACAGTTTCGTCCTCTTTGCCGCTGATGAGTAACACCGGCACTTTGACATTCTTCAAAACCTCTTCTTTATTTTTTCTGTTCAGCATAGCTGTGTTGGCGGCTATTAATGCTTCGGGTAAATACTTTTCGGCATCGGCAATCATTCCTTTAATCAGTTTCTGATTTTTCTTCTTGAAGGAAGAATGAAAGAGGTTGTTGTAAATTTCGTTTACAAAAATTTTTGTTCCATGCCTAGCAATAAACTCATTTCCTTTTTTGCGATTAACTTTTTTCTCTACAGAATCTTCGAAGCAATGCGAGTTGATTAACCCTAGACCTTTTAAAAGAGAAGGATGTTTTTCGGCAAAATGAAGAGCTGCATAGCCGCCCATTGAATGGCCGATTAAAACACATTGTTTCACTTTTTCCTTTTCCAAAATTTTCCAAAGCAACTCCGCATAAATTTCCATTGATAGTTTACCCTTTATCATGGGCGATTGACCAAACCCCGGCAAGTCAGGCACAACTACTTTAAACTTCGAGCGTAACTTCTTCGCGCTTTCCCGCCACATACTTCCTTCCTCCATAAATCCGTGAACAAGCATCACCGCTTTTCCTTGGCCTTCTACAGAATAAACACACTTCGCTCCTTTAAATTCTATCATCTTAATCATGCCCCTAATTTATTCTATTTTCGACCTCTCAAAAATTCTCCAATGCGTAAACTTGCCATTCTCTCTTGGCTCTTGGTTCTTAGTTCTTGCATCTTTTCACAGGAAACTACTTTTAAAACCAATGGACCCGATGATTACTGCGAGGGTAAACACGCTTTTACTGACGCTACCATTTTTGTTTCGTACAATAAGAAAATGTACAGTGCCCTTCTGACTAAAATGGGAATCAACACACTCTAAATTCTGAAATTTTCAAACGAGAGAAAATGAAAAACTTAAAACACATACTCGCAATAAACTTTTTGGTCATTAGCCATTGGGCATTTAGTCAAAGTGATGTTCCCACACCTGCACCAAAACAATCGCAAAGTATTTACCTCACGCACGCCACTATTCACATTGGCGATGGAAAAGTTTTGCAGAATGCAACTATTGCTTTTGAGAATGGTAAGATAATTCTTGTTGCAGAAAATCCTTCTTTTAAAACAGATGAAACAATGGGTAAGATTATTGATTGCAACGGCAAGCATATTTATCCCGGCATAATAGCAGTGGGTACAAGAATCGGATTAGCCAAAATTGTAGCTGTGCGAACCTACCATAGCTATGCTAAAGTGAGTACGTATAATGCAAATGTCCGTTCAATAATTTCTTACAATACCAATTCGCGTGTAATGCCAACTGTCAGAAGCAAGGGTGTATTGTATGCGCAAACGGTACCGGCAGGAGGAACCATTTCCGGAACCTCAGCACTTGTGCAATTAGATGCCTGGAACTGGGAAGATGCTTTGGTTAAAGAGGATGGAATTTGGCTTAGCTGGCCGTTGATGGTAACTCCGGGCAGAGGGTGCGAAGGAAAAGCACCAAAAACAAATAAAGATTATGATAAACAAGTGAGCAGCATCAAGGATTATTTCAGCGAAGCGAAAAGCTATCTCGAAACATCAACGCATGAAAAAGAAAATCTCCGTTTTGAAGCAATGAAAGATTTATTTGCGAGCAAGAAAAAACTTTTCGTACGTGTAAACACAGCACAGGAAATGCTTCATGCTATTCAGTTTGCAGAAGAGTTCAAGTTGCAAATGGTAATTGCAGGAGGCAATCAAAGCTGGAAGATTGCCGATGTGCTGGCGCAGAAAAAAATTTCCGTGATATTGAGTGAAACGCATGACCTGCCTGCCAGCGATGACGCTGATATTGATCAGCCATTTAAAACTCCTGCACTGTTACAAAAAGCAGGTGTGCTTTTCTGCCTCAGTATTCCAAATGGTTTTTGGCAGGAAAGAAATTTGATGTTTATGGCAGGCACTGCTGCAGCTTATGGACTTACTAAAGAGCAGGCATTGGCTGCCATTACTTTTAATGCGGCAAAAATTATCGGTGCAGAAAATAAAATAGGAACACTGGAGAACAACAAAGCAGCTTCGCTCATTGTTTCCTCAGGCGATGTATTCGATATGAAAACATCAAACATCGAATATGCTTTTATTGATGGACGACAAATTGACTTGAACAATAAACAGAAAGAACTGAATCAAAAATTCTTGAAGAAGTACGGGCTTAATTAAGCTCGGTCTTACCTTGGTCAGACAAGGTATTTAATAACACACCATCCTATAAAAATATACAAGAGTATAAACGGTATATACCAGAGGGTTGACACCAATGACCAGCCGATTAAGGCAAATATTTCATTTGGCTTTGCAGGCGAAAAATCATAATGAATCAGATTTAATTTTTCCTGCACTTCACTAATTTTCATTTTTACTAAATCTTCTCTTTTGTAATTATTGAGGTAAAGATTTTTAGTTCTTCTTCCTCTAATGAATGCTCGAAAAGTTTTTTGCGGAAAGAAAATTATTCCCATTGCAATTCCGCCCAAATCGAGAAACCATGCTGCGCCATATTCACCACAACCCGATGCTACTTCCCATGCAGCAATTTCTGCTTCGCCTTGCCAATCGCTTTCGTAGCCGGTAACAATGTGATGAATATCGTGGAAGACGAGCGCCTTTTTTCTTGAATCCGTATTAGGAAACGGAATCCGAAACCATTTCATATCGAGATAAGCCCAGTTGCTGTTCAAGCCACCTTCTTCTCCTAAATTATGTTTCGCGAAAAAAATATCAAGTGCTTCGCGGAGTGTAAGTGATGGGGAGTATGAAGACATAGCGAAAACTATTCTTTCGCAAACTTCTTCAATTTTTTTTCAGTTTCAGTTTTTATTTCAATCATGTAAATACCGACTGGTAAATCGTTGATAAGGATTTCTTTTTTATGCTTTCCTGAAATCTCAAATCCATTGTTGAGGGATTTTAATTCCTGACCCAACAAATTCAAGATGCGAATTTCAGTTTTGCCTGAAAGGTTGTTTTCATACATCACATTTATAATTTCTCTTGCCGGATTAGGAGAAATCCAAATTCCTGTTTCAGTCACAGAAATATTTTTTGTGCCTGTAATAACACATTCTCCGGTGTAGT
>JBKJJB010000111.1:0-9849 GCA_046598235.1 Chitinophagales bacterium | reverse complement strand
CCACCAAAAATAATTTTCAGCTTTTCCCGAACCCTGCGAACGAAATGGTTACTGTTAGTTTCAGCAGTAACATCTTTCAGAAGATTGAGCTATTCGATTTGTTTGGAAGAAAAATTATGGAACAAAAAATTTCATCAGTACAAAACTCACTTGATTTAAAATTGAAAAATCTTTCGAATGGAACATATCTCGTAACATTAACAGATAAGGGTGCAAACCGAATTACTAAAAAAATAGTCAAGCAATAAATATGAAGAAGGTATCAGTAATTGGAGCAGGAACAATGGGCAATGGTATTGCACATGTATTCGCTATGAATAATTACACGGTAAATCTGGTGGATGTTTCACAGGATGCTTTGGATAGAGCAGTGGCAACTATCACAAAAAACTTGGATAGAATGGTTTCAAAAGGAACTATCACTGAGGAAGCTAAAAATTCAGCCCTCAAAAACCTCACAACAAATACTTCGCTTGAAGTTTGTAAGGATTCTGATTTGGTAGTTGAGGCAGCAACAGAAAACGTAGATTTAAAGTTGAAGATTTTTAAACAGTTAGATGAAATCTGTAAACCCGAAACTATTCTTGCTTCGAATACTTCTTCTATTTCCATTACAAAAATAGGTTCGGTAACTAAGCGTGCAGATAAGGTAATAGGCATGCACTTTATGAATCCGGTGCCTCTTATGAAGTTGGTAGAAGTGATAAAAGGTTATTCTACTTCTAATGAAGTTCTGCATTTAGTAATGGAGACCTCGCGCAAGTTGGGTAAGATTCCCGTTGAGGTGAATGATTACCCCGGCTTTGTAGCGAATAGAATTTTGCTGCCGATGATAAATGAAGCGATTTACAGTTTGCATGAAGGTGTAGCCGGTGTAGAAGAAATTGACACCGTGATGAAACTCGGTATGGCTCACCCGATGGGTCCATTACAATTGGCTGATTTCATTGGCTTAGATGTTTGTCTTGCCATACTTCGTGTGTTGCACGAAGGGTTGGGAAATCAGAAGTATGCGCCTTGTCCTTTGCTGGTGAATATGGTTACAGCCGGACATCTCGGAAAAAAATCAGGACAAGGATTTTATAAGTACCCAAGCCCCTAAATCCCCGGAGGGGACTTAAATACCAAAGGCAGTTAATTTTGTATTCTGTATTTAAGTCCCCTTCGGGGATTTAGGGGTTTACATTTTCTCTGGCACATCAATACCTAATAACTTCATTGCCTTCTTTATAACAATTCCTGTTTCGTTAGATAGCGCAATGCGAAGTTTCTTTTCTGTTTCTGTTGCGGCAGTCAGAATAGGAAGTTCGTGATAAAATTTGTTGTACAGCTTAGCAAGGCTGTAAACATAATTGGCAATTTCGCTTGGGTCGTATTTTTCCGCAGCCACACGAACAACATTTTCATACTCGCTGAGTTGAATGATGAGTTCCCGTTCAACTGTATTTAGAAGTTCCACATCTTTGAGAAGTGGAACTTCTGTTGCTTCACCTGCTTTCCGCAAAATCGCTCTGATTCTTGCATGAGTATATTGAATAAACGGTCCGGTGTGTCCGTGAAAATCTATACTCTCCTCAGGATTAAAAATTATTTTTCTGTAAGGGTTTACGCGCAGGATAAAATATTTTAAAGCACCAAGCCCAATGGTTTTGTATAGTGTATTTGCTTCCTCTTCTGTAAAGCCATCAATTTTTCCTAACTCTTTTGTTTTCTCTTCAGCAATGCGAAGCACTTCACTAATTAAATCATCGGCATCGGCAGTTTTACCTTCACGGGATTTAAAACGACCTGTAGGTGATTCAACCAACGCATAACTCAAATGATAAATTCCATCTGCCCATTTTTTACCAAGTTTTTGTAATGCAAGTTTCAAAACTTTAAAGTGGTAATCCTGCTCATTCGCCACTACGTAAATCATTTTCTCCATATTGAAATCTTCGTGGCGAAGTTGTGCTGTTGCTAAATCCTGTGTGATGTAAACCGATGTGCCATCGCTTCGTAACAAAACTTTTTCATCTAAGCCATCGGGCGTAAGGTCAATTATCACTGCACCATCAGCCCGTTTTTTGAAAATATTTTTTTGCAGACCTTCATCTACAATATCCTTTCCCAATAAATAAGTTTTGCTCTCGTAATAATCTTTTTGAAAGTCAACTCCTGTCAGTTTAAAAGTTTCTTGAAACCCCTCATACACCCAATTATTCATTTTCTCCCAAAGTGCTAATGTTTGAGCATCACCTGCTTCCCATTTCAAAAGCATTTCCTGTGTTTCTTTAAAAATGCCGGTCAGCTTTTGGTCTTCGTCAAAATCTCCTTTCTTTTCACTGATGTTCTGTAATTCTTCTTTTGCTTTTTCGCCCCACTTCACATACCAGTCACCGACAAAGTGGTCACCTTTAATGCCGGTAGATTGCGGAGTTGAATTGTTTCCGTAACGTAGATACGCCACCATGCTTTTACAAATCGCAATTCCTCTATCGTTGTAGATATTTACTTTGGTTACATCATAGCCATTGGCTTTAAGAATTTCGCTCATCGAAAAACCAAGCAACATAGTTCTGAGGTGTCCGATGTGTAAGGGCTTATTTGTATTAGGTCCGCAGTATTCAAGCACTACTTTTTTGTGATTGACGGCAAAGGTTCCGTAGTTCTTATTGTTTGAAATTTCATTTAGACGATTGAGCCAATATGAATCTGTAAGCGATAAATTCAGAAAACCTTTTATCACATTAAACTTTCCTACAATGCCTGAGGTTTCTTTTAATTTATTGCCCAGTAACTCTGCTGTTTGCTCGGGAGATTTTTTTGAAACTTTAGTAAGCGGAAAGACTACAATGGTATAATCCCCTTCATGCTCTTTCTTGGTAATATTCAGAGTTACACTGTCCAAAGAAATTTCTTCTCCAAATTCTTCTTTAAAAATAGCTGCCGTTGATTGCTTTAATATTTGCTCGAGTGTCATTATTTCTCTATTCTTCTTCTAAAAAATTGCATTTTTAATCGGGCTAAAAATATACTTTCGCAAACAATTTTTTTTGAAATGAATAAACGACAAAAATATCGCGACCTTATCAATCAAACTTTTGATTTCCCTCAGCGAGATTTTAAAGAGGAAAAGAATACGCTCTTCTGGAACGATCTGCCATTGATGGATATTATTGCTCAATACGGAACGCCTCTACGTTTAACCTATCTCCCTAAAATTACTCAGCAAATACAAAAGGCGCGCAGGTTATTTAACGCAGCTATTGCCAACAATAATTACAGTGGCGATTATCACTATGGCTACTGCACCAAAAGCTCTCATTTTTCGTTTGTTGTAGAAGAGGCTTTAAAAAGTAAAGTGTTTTTGGAGACATCTTCTGCCTTCGACTTTGAGATAATAAAGCGAATGGAGGAGAAGAAAAAATTTAAGAAAGACAGCTACATAGTTTGTAATGGATTTAAAACTCCTGCATATACCAATAAGATTATAGAAGCGTTTAACAGCGGCTATAAAAATGTTATTCCTGTATTGGATAATTTAGATGAGATAGATAAATACAGTTCTATTTCTGAACCTATGAATATCGGAATGCGCATTGCTGCTGAGGAAGAACCTAAATATGAATTTTATACATCGCGCCTTGGTATTCGCTACAATGATATTTTACCGCTCTATGAACAAAAGGTGAAAAACAATCCTAATCTGAAAATGAAGATGCTACACTTCTTTATTGACACAGGAATTAAGGATGTGAATTATTACTGGACGGAGTTTCACAAAGCGTTGGGTGTGTATTGCGACCTAAAAAAGATTTGCCCCGAGTTAAATACCATCAATCTTGGTGGTGGAATGCCAATCAAACATTCACTCGCGGCAGATTTCGATTATGAATACATGATCAATGAAATTATCTCACAGATAAAAACTACTTGTAATAGCGAAGGCGTTGATGAGCCGGATATTTTTACTGAGTTTGGTAGTTATACAGTGGGCGAAAGTGGCTGCGTCATTTTTAGTGTGCTCGGTGTAAAACGTCAGAACGATCGCGAAACCTGGTATATGTTGGATGGTTCGTTGATGAACAATCTTCCTGATGTTTGGGGTTTATCGCAACGTTTTATTATGCTGCCCATTAATAAGTGGGATGATGAATACAAACACGTAAACCTTGGCGGTATCACTTGCGATGTTGGCGATTATTACAATAGCGATGCACACATCAATCAAGTGTATCTTCCCAAGTTAAAACCGGGGGAGAAACTTTATATAGGATTCTTTAATACAGGGGCATATCAAGATACTTTGAGCGGTTACGGAGGAATTAAACATTGTCTGCTTCCTTCTCCGCCACATATTCTTGTTGACGAGAAAAAGAAAAACGAATTTACTTACCGGGTATTTGCCGAAGAGCAAACTGCAGAAAGTATGATGAAGATTTTAGGATACTAAATTTTATCTTCCTCCACCTAACTGTTGAAATATATTATGGTACGAAGCTGCCGATTGTGTATCGCCTAACCGCATCATACATTGACTGAGTATTTGATACGGCTGTGCGAAATAAGGGTTCACCTTTATTACATTAGTGAGAATACTGGCAGCATTTGTAAAATCACCTTTATAGAAATATGCCAACCCTAAAAAGTATCCTGCGTTTGAATTTTCATCATTCAATGCAATAGATTGGTTTAGCACACGAATGGCATCATCTAAGCGCTGCACATTCAAATAACACAAACCAAGATTTGAAAGAACCACATCATTTTTGGGATATTTATTTGAGTAAGGTTCAAGAATACTTACGGCACCGGCAAAATTTCCTTTGCCCATCAACTCTTGCCCTTTATACGGACTGTTATCACCTTTTTTTACCACACACGAAAGCGGAACTCCGTCAGCATATACGGTGTGAATGGTTTGTTCAGGGGGATAGCACCCGTTTATAAGCAAATTGCGGTCAACAAACCGGCAGTATAGAATTTCGTAATCATCATCTTTTTCGTTTCGGGTGCGATAACTTGTATAGCCAACAGCTACTGTTGCCGAATCGTCTTCGAAATAAAAATTGCAAGGAGCCACCGCATTGGAGAATACTCTTGTTTTTCTTCCATCAGTTCTTTTAAGATTCTGATTTTTTTTCATCCAATCAGCACTTTGTTTCACACTGTTCATATAATAATCGGTTTCGTAATTTCCGAAAGCACCTTTAATGCCACCAACAAGTTCATTAAAATAAACGTATTCGTTCGGGTGGTTTGCAAACATGAACCTTGCTGGCAAAGCAACCAGAATGAGTATAACTCCCACTGCTACATATTTTAAATTTTTCGGCAGCAAACCAATCAGGTAACTGTAAGCTAAACCCGATAGGATAATTATACTGGGATAAACAAAGAAGAAGTGACGCATGGAATCATACAACACCGATTTTTTGTAAATAACATAAGCGATAGGAAACACCAGTGTAAAAAACAGAAAGCCGAGTAGTAGTAACTGCTTCTTTTTTTTCATTACAGTTAGCAGTGAAAAAGAATAGAGTAAACCCACCAAACCGAAAAGAGGAGTGGAGATGAGCAGCCATTTTGGAATATAATACCAAGGTACTTCTGTAGATGAAATATGTTTGCCTTCAAAAAGAATTTTTATTTGAACAGGAAATTTTTCTGCCACATTCAATGCTTCGAGCGGATGAGCTATAGGACTTACTAATGCATAGGGCCAAAAAAGTAAACTCACACAATAACCAAGCACTGATGCGAGCAAAGCGAATTTCAAACTGGGCCAGATATTTTCTTTGAATTTGGAGAAGTTGAATAGTTCAGCAAAACCGAGTTGTGACCACATTGCCAAACCATAAAACAAAAACAGATAAGGAATAAGCAATAATCCCCCAATACGAATTCCCATTGCCATACCAATACTTAATCCCAAACCGATGGCAGTTTTTAAAGTTGGTTTTGGTAATTGTTTTAAAAATTTTAGAATGAAAACATAGCTGAGCATATAACCCGCAGCCATTGTAATATCCTTTGGGTTGTTCATGCTCTCGCCAAAAAAGCGCGGTGAGAACGCCATTAAAATAAGTGTAATGAAACCCGCTTGCCATCCTGCAATTTCAACCGCAACTAAGCCTGCACAAAACATAGCAAGGAATCCGAACATAGAATTCCACGCATGGCGAATGTCCCATTCATCTACCGAAGGTATAGCTTCGGAAATGGCGGAAGCAGTGCCGTCATAAAATCCACCATAATAGCACATCAGAGAATCTGCACCAATATTGGAAGCAGCCGTTTTATCTGCGCCCATAGTGCGATAGAAGTTCACAATATGGTGACCATACATGCGGTGAAAATTTTCATCGCCCGAAATACCATATTCATGGCTAACTGTGACCATCACAGCAAACAACATTAAGGCAAATCCGAAGAATAATTTTTTAGCTAATGAATCGGAAAGGAGAGGAGTGAGAATGGTTTCCTGTTTGGGTTCCGATTTTTTGTCAGCCTGTGGTTGAGGTTTATTCAGTTTAGCCATTGATAATGTTTGAGCGGCAAAATAGTAAAGAGATAATATCTTTTTTAAAGATAGTATCTCTGTTGCATTTTATTTTTCAGCTGAAATAAAAATGGACTGGCTTACTTTATTTACGAAGGGAATTTTTTCGAGAACATTGCCAACTACAACTGAAGGTGTAATTAAAAAATCAGGAATGCCGGGAAGAAGAAAATCTTTGTATTCTACTTTAATGTTTTTGTAACCAGCGTTTGATAATTTTTCGGACACAAAACTTTTTGAAAATGCCATCTCATCAGGTTCTAAATGAGTTATCTTTCTAAGGGTTTGGTAGGAGAAGATGAAATACACGTAAGGGTTGTAAATGTTCGGTTCAAGAAAAATGATTTTGCCTCCCGGCTTCAGCAGCTTTTTCATATTAATGAATGCTTCATCAAGATGATAATATAAGTGGTGAAGGATTCCGTTACCGACTATATAATCAAACTCTTCTCCTTTAAATTCTTCGGCTTTATTAAAATCAAGAACTTCAAAGCGCGCATTGGAATACTCGTTTCTTTTTCTTGCTGATTCAATAAACGGCACACATAAATCAGTGCCGAGAACTTTCATTCCTGTTTTGTTGGCTAGCATTAGCGCATTTAATCCAATGCCGCAGCCAATTTCCATCACCGATTTTGCAGGTGTAATATTCATTTGCGACATCATGTAGTCGCACCTTCGTCTAGAGCGAATACGCGTTGATTTGCTATCGCCCCACACTTGATTAAATCCTCTGTCGTCTTTTATATTTTCCATACCTCTCCCAACCCGCTCCGAAGGAGAGGGTTTTAATTTATTTTTTTACAATTATTGTATAGCCCAGTGGGTCATCATCGCTTCCTAAATTCAGTAATAACGAAATATGTGCTATAATAACTATCGTTACAAGAACAGGAGATAGTGCAATCCATACAGGAACAAAGACCCATTTCCATAATTGAGAAGGAAGAAGATTCCGAAACCACATCACTATAACCTTGTTGGCAATATTGGCAACATCGGTTCCTCTGTTTTTAATTTTCGCTTCACTGAATTTGCTGAACATGGTTTTCAAACTGCTGGGTGTATAGCGAAAGAAATCATAAGGAATGTAATGATACCTCGCACTCCATGGAATAGTAACAATTCCTGTTCCTCCTGTTTTCATTACCCGATGCATTTCATCAATCAGCTTTTGATAATTCTGCACATGCTCTAAAACTTCGGTGCAAATTAAGCCATCAAATTTCTCTGCTTCAAAGGGAATATCTTCTCCGTTGAAAGGTGTGATGTCGGAATTGTTGTAGTCGAATTTTTCTGCATCAACAATATCTACTCCGAAATATTTTGTTTCTGTTGAGTTGAGCAAAAACTTGTAAGGTGATTGTCCGCAGCCAACATCCAACACATTTCCCTTAAAAGCGGGGATAGTTTTTACAATGTCTCTATAGATGGTGAGTATCTGCAAATCCAAAAGCATTCTGCCGTAGAACTTTATTTTTCCGGAGAATGAAGTTGGTGGAGTATGATTGACTGGTCTAAATCCTTCCATTTTTTGAATTACTATTTGACTAAAGCTTAAACTCAACAGGCAAATTGAAATAAACCTTTACCGCCTTTCCTTGACTATGTCCCGGGACAAAGGCCGGTAACAATTTTACCAGACGTATTGCTTCTCTATCTAAACCATAACTTACGCTTTTAGTTATAGTAGGAGATTCAACTTTACCTTCTTCATTTATAACAAACCGAACAAGCACTTGCCCTTCAATGTG
Source organism: Chitinophagales bacterium (assembly GCA_046598235.1). Lineage (GTDB taxonomy): Bacteria > Bacteroidota > Bacteroidia > Chitinophagales > LD1 > Bog-950. Next base: position 1,551 of record JBKJJB010000111.1, on the reverse strand, counting down.
GTTGTCCTTTTCCATTTGCGGGTAGCGCATGTTGCTTTTTATAAACTTGAGTAACTGGCCATCACCACCTAAAAATTCGGGATTTTGTTCCGCAAAAGTATATGCACCTAAAGAGTCGGCTCCTTTGTACGATTTCCCTGTTGGAATAGCACTTTGGCTTTGCCCAAACAGGCATAAGCAAGTAAGTGTAAAAGTGATGAACACCTTAATGAACTTCATAAATCGGGTTTAGTAAATCTTCCTATAGATATTTCTCCTGATAAATTTCGGCCTGCGCTTGCTCTCTTCCAAAATCTTGCCCTGATATTCTCCGAGAACTGAAATAGCAAGCATGTTCAACCCGCCAAAAAATAAAATGAGAACAATGATAGTTGTTATGCCGTGCGGGTTGCCGGGCATAACGAAGTAGAGAACTATTTGAATGATGATAGCTATAAAAGAAAATAGCGTAAGCGACCATCCTAAATATGTCATTAACTCTAATGGCACAAAACTGAAACTGAAAATTGCTTTGCGCGCCCAGCCGATATTTTTCCTCCAGTTATTGGTAGTAACTCCAAACATTCTTTCGGGGCGCGTATAGTCAACACCGGTTTGCTTAAATCCAACCCAAGCGCGTAAGCCGCGCATAAATTGGTCGGTCTCGGGCAACTTCACTAATTCACTCACCACTTTTCTATCCATCAAACTAAAATCACCCGCATCCAAAGGAATAGGAACATAGCTTACGCTACGGAACAACCGGTAGAACATTTTATAAAACGAAACGAGTGTTTGATTTCCTTCCCGCGCTACTCTTCTTCCGTACACCACATCAAATCCTTTTTGATATTCTTCGTAAAACTTTTCAATCAATTCAGGCGGGTCTTGTAAATCGCCATCAAGCAGAATAACTCCATCACCGGTAGAGATTTCCATACCTGAAAGGAAAGCTGCTTGCGAACCGAAATTGCGCGAATGTTCAATAGCAATAACGTGGTCATCTGCATCTACTAACTTTTGTAAAACTTCATTGGTGTTATCCGGTGAGCAATCGTTCACAAAAATTATTTCATAGTCAACGGCAATTTTCTGAAACGTTTTTGACAAGCGTTCATACATAAAAGGAATTGCCTGTTCATCTTTATAGCAAGCAATTACTGCTGTTAGCTTGTGACGAATTTTATCCTGCACCAATTTCTTTTCGTATAACGGCATGGAATAAGCCTTCTGCCAATCTGCATTTTTACTCAAGCCTTCTTTAAGCGGAGTTTCGTTCTGCCAGCCAATTAGTTCTTTAGCAAGAGAAGCATCGCCATACCATTCTTTCAAATCCCATTTGCGATTGGGCATATCGCCCCATTCAGGATTTTTTTCGATGCTGAAAATTTCTTTGATAGCCGAAGCTATATCGCGAATTGTTGTTTTGTTGTTACTCGCAATGTTCAGCGATTTTCCTTTTATGTTTTGAATATGCGTAGCAGAAAGCAGCGTTGCTAAAACAGCATCATCCACATAAACAAAATCGCGCGAAATATCCGGTTGCACCAATGGCGGGTAAGTGCCCTTCAT
>JBKJJB010000358.1:0-6740 GCA_046598235.1 Chitinophagales bacterium | reverse complement strand
TGATGATGTTAAGAAAAGAATCCTGAACTGATACCTCACACACTCTCTTAGATAGGTAAAAGCATTATCCAATAAAAAGGTTGAATAACAGTGGGGGAGTCTAGCAATAGCTCATCTCATTGCCACTAATAAGTTTTCGTTTAGATTTGTTCCGAGCGGTTGCACTGGTATTATAGTGCGAAGCTCATAGAGGTTTTTAAATTCTTGCCTTAGTTGGTTCGATAATCGAACTGTCGGGGCTACTCTAGCGGAATCCTCCTCATTTTTCGGACGATTCCGTTTTTTATTCGCACGATGTTGGCTGATTGGGATTAGTTGCTTTTTGCACTGCTATCCAGGTATTTTGCTCTTCTTCAGTATGAAAACATTTTTGACCTGCAGGTGTTCCATGAGTATCTCGGCAGTTGAAGCAGTATTGCTTACAACTCTGGAGAGTCACTATTATCAATAATAAAATTGATAGCTTTTTCATTGCCTGTTAGGATTCGTCTTTTGTTGTCCGCACCAAACCAATACCTGAAATAAAAAACAGCAGGCCGAGTACTCCAAAGATGATAAGTGATTTAATATCTCTTGTACCGCCTGAAGTATCGACAAACACAACAGCGGCATAAATAAGCCCACCTATTCCGAGTAAAGTAAGTATGGCTCCAAATATTCTTTTAATGTTCATCTTTTAGGGTTTAGAGTTTGAATACAAAACCTACGTTCGCTAAACTTTTTCCAAAACCCAGTTCAAGGTTAACACCCACCTTAGGTTTAAAGTAGTAGCGAAGACCCGCATGAAGTCCAGCGAAAGCAATAGGAGTAATACGAGTGGTGCGTGGATAATCAGGATACTCAGGATAAAATGTAGCTGCTATACCACTACCTAAATTTGCTCCCACATATATATCCAGTTTATCGGCATGTATATTCTTATCTGTTTTGTCAGCAATTAACTGATAGAAGTGAAAATTACATATCAAGCCGATGGGGATATTGATTTCAGACGGATATCTGTTCTGCCAAGCTCCTCTTCCACCAAAGCCGGTGGTAAATCCAAGACCCACATATTTATGAACCCCGAATTCTCCTTGAAAATTTAACTGCCCTGTCATAGGCCAATACCATCCGCCACCTATTCCTCGATTGCCTTTATAGTATTTATGCCCGTAGTAATAATTATCTACGTGGAAGAATTGAGAAACCCCAAAACCCAGCGATAAAACCTTTGTATTTCTTTCCCAGGCCTGCGCTTGAGTTTGGTTTGATGCGAACATGAGCGCAGAAATCATTATGAATGCGTATAGTATTTTTTTCATTTGAATCTTTTAAGTAAATAATAAATATAGTTTTTGAAGTCTGTTAAAAGAAACCATTTAACGAGTTGCTAAACGGAATCTTTTAAAATCAGAGATTAAAGATCTCCTAGAATTTTATGTAACTCTTCTTTTGTTTTACCCAGCTTTATTTGAAGTTTTCCCATCATTTCTTCTTTCTTGCCTTCGGCAAACATTAAATCGTTATCGGTAAGGGCGGCAAATTTTTGTTTGAGTTTACCTTTTTGCTCTTCCCAGTTACCTTTTAATTCTGTTGTGTTCATTTTTTCTTAGTTTAATGTGAAATAATTTTCACCCTGCAAAGGTGCTTGCACTACGGTTGAAAGCGTTACATAATTCCGAATAAGAGTTACATCATTCACGTATTCGTACGGATAATGCAACCGGTAGCCTTAATGCTTACCGCCACCTTTTCCATTTCCGCCACCACCGCCTCCGTGTTTTTCTCCACCTCCTGAATTTCCTCTTGGAGTCCGAGCAGATTTCATATTGCCCGATGGTTGCCCTCTTCTTGAAGGAGATGGTGCTGATTTCACGTTACCCGAAGAATGACTTGCTTTGGAAGGGGAAGCAACTGATTTCTTCCCTCCACTATAGTTAGGATGTCCCTTTACTACATAGTATTTTGAATCGCGGCTGTCGCGAATAATTATTTGCTTCGGTCCTCCGCCTTTATAGCCAGCATATTTTACTTTATGATCTTTGAAACGCATATAAGCTTTCGGCTCATTAACCACCACCTTATAAGTAGAGTAATAGTCTATCCGACCATAGCGCGAAGGCAACGAGGGAGCAAATTTCCAGTTAGACCCATCGAGGTAAACAAATTTGCGCGTAGGAACATAATAGTAAACTTCTTGAGCAGGGAAATAATAATACTCTGCATAATCATAATCAACCGGTCCCCATAAAGGCTGCGCCCCGATGTTTACCCTTACTTGTGCTTGCAATGTTGCGGGCTGAAGAAAGATGAATCCTGTAAGTATTGCTATAATTAAGATGGAACGTTTCATGATGTTTGGTTTTACATTTTAAAAAGAGACTGTTTAGAAAAGTATTATTCTGAAAATATTTATTGTTTCACAATAGTATTGCCAGCCATAGTTACCGCACCGTTTCTTGCTAATGCCTTACCATCAAGTTTTGCTCCGGTATCAAAAGAGATGGATTGCATAGCCATTACAGTTCCTTTAAAAACAGAAGTAGTTCCAAAAGTTGCCGAACTGCCTACCTGCCAGAAAATATTAGATGCCAATGCTCCTCCGTTAAGGATAACTTTACGTCCTGAGGTAGTAGTAAGAGTGGATGCTATTTGTATAATGAAAATAGCATTTGCATTTCCTTTTGCATCAAAGGTGAGGTCACCCGATGATATGGATAATGAGGAAGTTGATTTATAAAGACCCGGAGTAAGTGTAAGCCCACCGAGATTTCCCGATAAGGTTACTATATCCGTAGCAGTCCGTCCGGCAGCATCGTTGTACGCTGCGGTTAAATCCAACTTTGCCTGATTGGCTGTAACATCATTGATATGCTGTGTGCCGTTTAAAATTCCCGGAGGGAAACCGCCTATGGAAGTGCCGGGACTTAATCCGAGGTCACCGGTAATTACCGTTGCTCCGGTATTGGTAACTGCTGAGCCTGCAATAACTGCAAAGCCCGATGTGCCTGCCAGTGCCACGGTAGTATGCACGGTGGTTTGAACGGGTATTACATTAGGGTTATCCTTATCTTTTTTACACCCTGTTATTAATACAACTGTTCCAACCATAAGAACGGTTAATAGTTTTTTCATTTTCATTTTTTCATTTTTAAGTTGCCGCTATTGGCGGCTCAGTTGCGAAATAATTTTCACCTTGCAAATGTGTTTGCACTACGGTTGAAAGCGTTACATAATTCGTGAGGAGAGTTACATGATTTACACATCCACCCCATTTGTAGCAATAAAATCAGGGTGTAGAAAAATGTTCGCGAATGAAAGCGTGCATTTGATGGCTGCTCATTGTATCAGCCCCTTTAACTGCTACTTTTATATTTTCACAACGATGATCATCTTTCATTAGGTTGGCCAATTCGTTCTTTGCAGTGGTGGGTCCAAACAGCAATACGTCTTCATAGGTTCTGATAACCTCCATCAAATTTTTGTAATACCCCGCCTTTTGGTGTTGTTCTTTATTATTCCCCACGTTTTCATTTCTGCTGGTATGGTGATCTCCTCCCTCTTGAGCAGGTTTTGCACGGATAATAATTGCTCTAATCGGTTCGGCTGTATACTCCATAATGTGTGCACTGGAATTATCCATCCAGACACCTATAATTTTTGCTGCTTCAAGGGAACTATTTGATCGTGTTTTTTTGTTTTTCGCTTCTTCGCTTTTCATGCTGTATAATTTTTATTGGAAATGAATTGTCACAACATGTAAAAATGGGTCAATTGGAAGGATAATCGTTATACTTTTCTACCTATCAATTATATGATTCACATATTTTTACGCTTTGAATAATTTTTAATGTTTATTCTTACCGTAAATTCTTGATTAAAATACAAAATGATCTTACACATTAAATACATGGTTTCGAATTGCTGCCGGGAAACAGTGAAAGCGCAACTCAATAAAGTAGGACTGCATTACTTAACACTGGAACTGGGGCAGGTGGAGTTTAGAGAAAATATTACCGAAGAACAACGCAAAGAACTTAAAATTGCTTTACGCAAGAATGGGTTTGAGTTGATGGATGACCAGAAGGCTATATTGATTGAAAAAGTTAAAAATGTAGTGATTGCGATGGTTCAGGGAACCGATGAACACCCTACCGTGAATTACTCCGAACACATCAGCAAGGAACTGGGTTATGATTACACCTATCTGTCTAACTTATTTTCGGAGGTAACCGGCACCACCATTGTCAATTATATTATAGCGCATAAAGTGGAAAAAATAAAAGAACTGCTGTTGTATAACGAGCTTACACTTACCGAAATATCCTACCAGTTGAGTTACAGTAGTGTGGCGCATTTATCTGCACAGTTTAAGAAAGTAACCGGTTTAACACCCACCTACTATAAGCAACTTAGGCATAAGAAGCGCATCGCTCTTGAAGATGTAGGAGAGGTTGAGTAACTTAGGTAAAGCGATAAACTCTACCGAATCATGCTTACGGTAATGGTATTGCTTTTTTCACTGTAAGCAAACTTGCAATCCTTAAAAGCCGGAGCTTTTACTTTAGGTTTGTAGTTGTTTGAAAAACCAAAGCCTTCGGTCGGCATGCCGATAAAATTCTTGTCTATTTCTCCGCTGCTGTTTTCATCCTGATAGGTAGCTACTGCATACGTTCCGAATTTAAGGTCTGTTATTTCGGCACTATACTCTTTACCGTTTGGTATAAACTTGTACTCCTTCAATTGGCCTTTAGGCGAAGGGAACTTACTTTTTACCCCATACACACTCACATATATGGGAGCGGTGGCCGATTCTAAATTTTTAAGAATAACGATAAGCGGTTTTCGTTTTGCCACCGCAACCGCGACCGCAGTATCTATTGTTTCCTCAACCAAGGCTGTATCTGTATTGAGGGTTGTTTCTTCAGTTTGCGTTTCCTCTGTTTGTGTTTCCTCTGTTTTTGTTTCCTCTCCCGATTTGCAGCGGCTGAGAGCAATAGTGATAGCAATCATAACAATGGAGGCAATGACAACGGTTTTAGATGAGTTTCTCATTTGTTTATAGTTTTTTTTGAAGTGAGGTTTCCTAAGAAACCTTTAATAGGAAAATCGAATTGCATTTTTACAGGATGGGGTGTTGTATCACCCAGCAAAAAGCCCCAGGGCTTTAAAGAGTCAATACGGTCACAAATAAGTTTGATTATGGCAGTGAGGGGAATGGAAAGAAACATTCCGGGGATTCCCCACAAAGCACCGCCTACAATAACAGCAATAATACAAATGAGCGCATTCAGTTTCACTTTCGATCCAACTATCTTGGGAACAATGTAGTTGTTGTCTAAAAACTGTATGAACGAATAAAGCGCAAAAACATACAGCGTGTATATCGGTGCTTTGGTAATCAAAGCAACCATCATAAATATTCCCACTCCAATAAGTCCACCGATATAGGGAATAACATTAAGCAGTGCCCCTATAATACCCAGCAGAATGGCGTAATCAATTCCAAGCATCAGTAGCCCTATAGCATTAAGCACAGCTACAATCACAAATTCCGCAAACAGTCCAGCAAGGTAACTTTGAATAACTGCTTTTGACTGACTCAGCATTTCGCTTACTCTGTTTGTGTTGTTTTCACCAAAAAGTTTATGGACAAACTCCACTAAGTGGGGCTGATAAAATAATATCATCAGTATATAAACCGGAGTTAGAACGGCACCTGCCAATATACCGCCCACAGTAGTAAGGGTAGAGCCAATGACAGAACTGCTGTTATTGATAAGCTCAAGTTTTTCTTGGGTAACCCAGTTATTTATTTTCCGTACGCTTATATTAAAATAACCCGAAGCCCATATAACTGTCTGGCGAAGTAAGTTCTCAAATTTATCTGTTAGCTGCGGCCATGCTTCGCTTAGCAGGCTTGCCTGCGACACTATCAATGCAATAAGCCCGGCAGATATAGCCATTGCTAAAAGAAGAACAAGCGCAATGGATAGTGCCCGGTTTACATTTTTCCTCACCAAAAAATTTACCATCGGACTGATGGCAATGGCAATGATGAGCGCATAAATGAGCGGAAGAATAATATCCTGCGCTACGTAAAGTATATGAATAGAAACACATAAGCCAATAATGATAAGCGATGCCTTAGCGTAAAAAGGAAATTGACGAATCGTATTCATTTAATCGGAGGGAATTACTTAGGTTTATTAGAGGATGCAGCATGAATGCCGCTATTAATAATTCTGAACACCCCCCCTGCCACCGATTTTACTGCTTCCGGATTTTTTGCCACCACATTTGCAATACCAAACTCTAAAACGGTTCCAAAAAGTTTTCTTAACGGACTATGTGATGCGCCTTGAAAAACAACTTTTGTAATATAACCCACCCCCAAACCAACACCGGCATTTAAAAGATTATCTTTTATATCAGTCGAAGCAGCCACATCTTTAAAAGTGCTTTTAATAAGATTGATGGGCTTCATGCTTTCGTACGTGAGATGGAATTGTTCTTTCAGTATTTTTTTTTCCAACGCTTGTGTGCTTTCCAATTGCAGGATGGCAGCCCTAAGCTCGCTTTCTGTATTTATATTTTTGTTTGCCACAATAGTTGCAATTGAAGTTAATCAATAAAAAAGTTGCAAGCGGTCCAGTGACTAAGGCTGAAATTGACTTGCATTGTAAACCGCTTTTGTAAAAGATAGTCAATCCTTTAACAGTTTAATCTTTATAACCTGAATACTATAAGTCCTTTAT
>JBKJJB010000331.1:0-6935 GCA_046598235.1 Chitinophagales bacterium | reverse complement strand
AGATGTATTCAAAAGCCTTACGGCAACGGCAACAAAGATTATCGTGAAGATTATAAAGAACGCTTGGAATCGGGTGAACTTTTCGGTGCAGATACTTTCAAATATGCCGATTCACTTCTTTATCATACAACCAACGGAAGAAACGTATACGGTGGCGGTGGTGTAATGCCCGACTTTAAAGTTCCGTATGATACTTCAATGAACTCTCCAACTTTCAATCAGTTAGTAAGAAAAGGAATTGAGAATAAATTCTGTTTGGAATACGTTGATAAAAACCGCGAGTCGCTTCTTAAACTTTATCCTGTTGCCGATTCATTTTTTTACAATTTCGAGGTGGATACAAATATCCTTGGAGAATATGTAGCAAGTGCGGTAAAAGACAGCGTTATTCTTCTAAAAGATGGAATGAACCCGAAAAGTTTCTGGCAATATTTTGGTGCGGTTAAGAACGATACTACCATCAACTTCGAAAAAGATTTTGCCAAATCAGATGTGTTGATGAAAGCAAGAATAAAAGCTACCATTGGCAGAAACCTTTTCGAAACAGGAATGTTTTATCGCGTTATCAATGCTACTATTAATAATGTTTTTGCAAAAGCAGTAGAGGTAATGAACAGCAGCAACCGATTTGATGTGCTTAAACCAAAAGATGAAAGTAAGGCAGACGAAAAGAAGAACAACAACAAACAGACTAAGAAGAAAATTAAATTAGTTACTAAAGTAAAAGCAAAGTAAGCATGGCAAAACTCGGTTTATTCTACGGCACAGATACAGGCAATACAGAAAGATCAGCAAAAAAAATTAAAGAACTGTTAGAGGCAAAGCTCGGAGCAGGTGCCATTGATCTTCTCGAAATTTATAAGAAGAAGAAGGAAGACATGGCGCAGTATGACTCGCTCATACTCGGTATGCCTACCTGGTACGATGGCGAATTACAAGGCGATTGGGAATCTTTCATTAGTGAAATGGAGCAAATAGATTTTACAGGAAAGAAAGTTGCTTTCTTTGGGTTGGGTGACCAATACGGATACGCCTCCTATTTCTGCGATGCATTAGGAGTATTTGCCGAAATAGTTGAAAAGAAAGGTGGAACGCTTGTTGGCTTTATGAATGTAACCGGATTTGAGCACGATTTTTCGAAAGCACAACGTGGCGACCAGTTTGTTGGTTTGTGTTTAGATGTAGATAATCAGGATGACCTTACTGAACCAAGAATTCAGCAATGGGTTGAGCAGGTTTATAAGGAGTTCGGATTTTAATAATCGCAATACCAGTTCATAAAAAAAGCGATGGCTGAATGCCATCGCTTTTTTATTTTGTAAGGACAAAACTCCAATACAATTATAAATACTTGAAATTGAAATTCGGTTTTAACCCAAGCAGCGATTCGTAAATCAACCGAATTACATTTTCTACATCTTCAATAGCCACCAGCTCAACAGTGGTGTGCATGTAACGAAGCGGAAGAGAAATCAATGCGGAAGGCACTCCTCCTCTTGAATAAGCAAACGCATCGGTATCGGTTCCTGTTGAACGCGATGCCGCATCAATCTGATAAGGAATTTTTTTCTTATCGGCAGTATCAATAATATAATCTAGCAATAGATTGTGAACCGCAGGACCAACCGTAAGAACCGGTCCTTTACCGGCTGTATAATCACCTTCAATTATTTTATCAATCATTGGTGTGGTAGTATCGTGACATACATCGGTAATGATGGCACAGTCAGGGCGAATAGTGTGTGCCACCATAGCAGCACCATTCAATCCTACTTCTTCCTGCACGGAGTTTACAATGTATAAAGCAAATGGAAGTGTCTTCTTGTTCTCCTTTAGCATACGCGCCACCTTCGCAATCATAAATCCTCCAACGCGGTTATCCAACGCACGCCCTCCGAAATAACGGTCGTTCAGTGTAAAGAATTCATCCTGATAAGTAATAACACAACCTACATGCACACCCAGCGCTTCCACTTCTTTCTTCTTGGTGCAGCCCAAGTCAAGAAAGATATTCTTTAACTCAGGGGCTTGCTCTTTACCTGCATGGCGTGTATGAATAGCGGGCCAGCCAAACACAGCAGGAATTTTTTTGCCTTTGCGCGTATGAATCCAAACTTTTTTTGAAGGCGCAATCTGGTGATCGCTGCCTCCATTTCGTCTTACATAAATCAAACCGTTGTCGGTAATGTAAGACACAAACCAGCTTATTTCATCGGCATGAGCTTCGATGGCAACTTTAAATTTTGCAGATGGATTTACAATACCGTAAACAGTTCCGTAAGTATCTACTTCGTGCTTATCAATAGCCGGTTTAATGTAGTTGAGCCAAAGCTTTTGTCCTTCGGCTTCAAAGCCCGTTGGTGAAGGATTATTGATGTATGCTTCGAAAAAATTTCTGTCTTCGTCAGTAAGTATAGAAGGTTTCTTTTTTGCTGCTGCTTTTTTCTTGGTAGCCATTTGTTTTTTGTTCGTTAAGGAAGAAGGGCAAGAATAGGAATTCTTAAACCAACGAACAACAGCAAGTATTACACTTCAGAAAGATGGGCTTCTGCTTCTTCTACCGTTACTTTTCCTTCCTGCTTACGCTTAAAGGTGGTGCGATAAATCGAATCCCAGAATTTGGTGCTTACACCAAAGCCGTTGTGCGGCTCCTGATAATGGTGAATCATGTGGTGTTGTTTCAGGTCCAACCAAAATTTGCTTTTGAAGTTGACATGATGCAGCGCGTAATGGCTCATATCATAAAGCAGATAACCAATCACAAAGCCCACAAAGAAGGGAGCCACTAAATTTTGGTCTCCGAATAGCAAGCCAAGAATAAACCGGAAGCCGAAATAGAACGCAATTGCCAAGGGAAGACTTATTGCAGGCACCATTACCAAGCGGTAGCTATCGCGCGGATAATCGTGATGCACCCCATGAAACATAAAATTGATTTTCTTACCTAGTTCGCCCGGTGGCATCCAATGAAAAACAAAACGGTGCATGTTATACTCGGTAAAAGTCCACACTGCCAAACCAAAGGCGATTAAGGGAAGAATATAAAGCGCACTAAATCTGAAAACAAAAACCGATTGATATAAATAATAGAAGATAACAGGAATGTAGATGAATAACGGCACTGAGAAATGAACCCTAGAAAAGAAATCGAGAAAGGGCTGATTAAACATCGGAACTGATTCATCCTTATTAGAAACAAAATGCTTAGCCATGGTATAAGTGTGATTCGAGGTGCTAAAGTAGGAATAATGCTAAAAGATGAATGCGGAACTTATTGACAGACCGACAAACAGCTTTAATACAACTGTTGTCGTAACGCATAAGTTTGAAAAACTCCTCTACATAAAATCAAAAAAGAAATTTTATACCCTCCTGCTTACAAGAAAGAGAGATACTACGCCTTTTTGTTTCTCGCGTAAACTTCATGCCCGTAAGCATCAAGTTTTTCGGTGTCCTTTGACAGAAACAACTGATAAATCAGCAGGCCTGCCGCAATAAGTACTAAAATTATAACCGGGTCCATTCCAATTATTTTTGTTACCTTTTACAATTATTGCACCATTTTTCGATAAAAGCAATTGTTGCAGCATAAATATCCCAGATTACCAATGATATTTCAAGTTCTGCCTGCTCCATTTATATAAATAAAATCAGTTTAAATATGACCATTTTTGAATACCCTGGTGTCTTTAATATGCAACTTTAGTATACGTCAAAAGGATTAATTGGCTATATAACTTACGCTCGCTCTCCTTCGTTCTTTCTACCCGAAAAGAATTTCCACACCGCACCACCTACCGCAGCAGCACCTATAATGATAAGTTTTGAAAACTTGAGAAGCACTATACCAATCTTTGCCAGCAAGCCGGTTTTGAGTAACACACCACCGGCAATCAATCCGCCAATGCCGTAAGCCGCTGTTTTATCAATACTCTCATCAAAATCGGCATATTGATTTCCTTTAGTAAAGTTGATACTCGTCAATACAGGATTGATATGCGATTTTATCTCCGCCAATTGATCCATGCTTCCTATAGCATTCAGCACCATCACTCCTTTTCTTCCTAACACGCGGATGTTATAGTTAAGTGTTTCTGCACTGTCGCCTTCAAATAAAATGCGCTTTGCCCAGTGCAGTTTTTTTTCTTTTTCATCATAGTAAGGTGGCGATGCCCAGCCGGTTAGTTCATGGGTGCTGTAGCCCGCTTTTTTGCGTTCGTCATTTGCTCCTTCTACCTCCTTCTGCATGTCGCTGAGCAATTCATCATACTTAATATCTTTCGCGTCATCATCTTTTACATGTCCGTCTTCATCGTAGCTTATTTCAATAGCCCATGTAGTGGGAATTAGTTCACCAGCCTCGGTAGGAAAAATCATTCCCAAGGTAGATTCGCTGGGAGGATTACCCCATAAATCGTGCAGCACATATTGGCTTTGCTTAGCATTCAGAAACTTAAAGCCTTTTGGAATATCTAACCGGGCGAGGTTAGAGCCGATGTCTACACTTCCGGTGGTATCGTAAATGAGCACTTGCAGTTGAAGCGAATCGCCTTCGGCAATAGCAGTGGTGTCAGTATCTTTCGCGCTAAGCGGTTGAAAGAACATGGCTAATACAATCTGTAAGGCTGAGAAAACGGGTAATAATTTTTTCATGGTGTGGGTTTGAGTGAATGAATACTTAAAAATAAAAATTCGCACCAATCAATCGAATATATTCTAAACTCATAAATAATTTAAAACCGCGTACGTAAATCAAAATAATATCTATTTTTCGCTTCTAAATCATACAAAATGAAAATAAAACAATTCACTTTTTTATCGTGTTTCTTAGCAATTGGTATTTTGGCAGAAGCGCAGGTTACTCTCAACGGTGTTACCCTGCCTGCAAAAATTAAACAGGACAATACCGAATTAGTGCTGAACGGTGGCGGCATTCGTAAGAAGTTATTCTTTAAGTTGTACACCATGGGTCTTTACGTTCCTGCAAAAAGCAAAAACGGCAGCGAAATTGCAGGGGCAGATAAACCAACTGCTGTGCGCTTAACTATTACTTCTTCGGTAATAAACAGCGGCAATATGAGCGAAGCTATTCAGGAAGGTTTTGGTAAATCTCTGAAAGGAAATACCGCAACCATGCAAGCTAAGATTGATGCTTTTATAGATATTTTCAGAAAGGAAGAGATAAAGGAAGGAGATGTTTATGAAGTATGGTACACTACTGCCGAGGGAATTCGCGGTTACAAAAACGGAAAGCTAAAAGGAACTATCAGCGGACTTGATTTTAAAAAGGCAGTATTCGGCATTTGGATAAGCGACACTCCTGTGGATGAAGATTTGAAAACCGGTTTATTAGGTGGATAAAAAACATTCGATTTTTTAAAACAGAAAAGTCCCGCGGTATTGCGGGACTTTTCTGTTTTAATGCTATTAGCTAATCCTAAAAATTAATTCTGATACCTGCACCCGTTCTCATTGCTTGTCCAAAACTTGCCGGTGCAATAACAGGCTCAAAACTCATAGTAGGTTGCAACTCCTTTGCTTTTGCTTTATACCTTTTTGCCATTTTAATTTTCAAAGGACCAATAACAGTGCATACAATACCTGCAGCTAACAGTATTCCACCCGATGCAATAAACGGTGCTCCATCGCCAAAAGGGAAATTACTTCCGTAGCCATTCATTCCGGTGCTGAATCCAATAGCAGTTAAAGCAATACCGGGCAGAATCATTGGCGCGCCTATAGCCGTCATCACAATTCCTCCTGCAAGATTCTTGCGATATAGCTTCATGTACTTATCGTAATCCATTGGTGGCATGTCACACTTCCCGCTCTTCTGCATATCAGGCGCAACTGGTGTTGTGGATACAAATACATCCTTAGTTCCGTTTTCATACTTTATCATAAACACATCAACTTTGCGGGTGGTGTATTCGGGTCCGCTCAGGTTGTCAAATTTTTTGTATTTAATTTCAGAAATACCTACTTCTGAAACCTTGGCTTTCAGTTCATCTCCATTTTTAAAAGTGATAACATCTTGGGCTTTGGTAAATAGAGTAAGCGAAAGGATAAATACAGCAAGTGATAATTTTATTGTTCTCATAAAAATTGGTTTTTAGTAGCAGAAGAAATAATCATTTTCAAATATACCAATCTCCTGTTCAAGAATAACAAGCAAAAATAATCAGCACAGACGACTGTTAATCAATGACACGCCTGATTAAATTTCTTAAGTTTATAATAGTTGTAAGGGAGTGGAGCAAGAAAACCGGCAATAGCAGCCACTGCAAAAGCAAGCCAGTATTGAGGAGAAGTAAAAGCTGCCTTCCCTCCTGTTACCATAAAGTCAGAGGTGTTCATGGCAATCTCCATAGTAACCATACTTAGGAATGACATGGAAAAGGCAGTGGTGAAAGCGAGTTTCCAGTTAAAGTTTTCTCTCAGTTTAAGTATCACAGTTTCCAGCATTACCGAAGTGCAAAGCCCTGCTACAATAGCGAGAATCATTTGAGTAAGCATGTGGGTATGCGGATAGTAAGCTTGCAGAAAAATAATCATTCCGAAATCTCCTATAGAACAACCAATTAAACAATTGAAGGTATTGAAGGAAGCTCGCTTCCATTTATCCTTGTCACTCCAGAAAGATGTTTGCGAAGAATCAGGAAAAGAGGCGGAATGTCCTATGGGCGGTAAATCAAAATTCACTTGCTGCTGAAGAATATCGTACCCTGCCTGGTGAAGAAGCGCTACCACATCTTCCTTCTTAACCTCCTCTCCTGTTACCGTAATTGTTTTAACCGGCTGCTTTAAGTCAACGCTCCATTCCTTCACTTTAGAGGAGCCATCAAAAAAGGGCTTGATGCTCGATATACATCCCGCGCAATGAAGAGTAGTAGGTAAAGTAATAGTATTCATAACGCAGCTTGTTTCGCTAATTC
>JBKJJB010000268.1:0-4972 GCA_046598235.1 Chitinophagales bacterium | reverse complement strand
AGTAATTTGCTTAACGCAGGTATCCACCGTTTCCGCTGCTTCTACCGTTGCTCTGAAAACTCCCGTGTGCCCCACCATATCGGCATTGGCAAAATTGAGGCAAACAAAATCGGGTGTGTTAGTGCTTATTTCTTCCAGCACTTTTTCGGTAAGTGCGTAGGCGCTCATTTGTGGCTGCAAATCATAAGTAGCCACTTTGGGCGAGGAAGCCATTATTCTTTTCTCGCCTGCAAACTCTTTCTCTCTTCCTCCGCTGAAGAAAAAAGTAACGTGCGGATATTTTTCTGTTTCTGCAGCGCGCACTTGTGTTTTACCGTTTGCAGAAAGAATTTCACCAAGAGTGAGCGTTAAATCATCATTATCAAAAATATTCTCCACGCCTTTAAAGGTATGATCGTAAATGGTCATGGTGGTGTAATGAAGGTTTAGTTTCTTCATTTCCTGTTCAGGGAAATCCTGCTGTGTAAGTGCCTTTGTAATTTCGCGGCAGCGGTCGGTACGGAAGTTGAAACACAAAACAGCATCCCCTTCCTTTATTGGTTCAAAGTCTTCAGAAGATATGATTGGCTTAATAAATTCATCGGTTACTCCTTCGAAATAACTTTCTTCAACGGCTTTAATAACATCACTTGTTTTTTTGCCTTCGCCCTTCACCAGCAAATCGTAAGCGAGTTTCACACGTTCCCAGCGATTATCTCTGTCCATCGCATAATATCTTCCGCATACGCTTGCAATTCTTCCCGCAGAATTTTGGAGATGTTCTTTTAACTCTTTCAAAAAGCGTGAACCGCTTTTCGGGTCGCAATCTCTGCCATCAGTAAATGCATGAATAAAAATCTGCTCACGCGCCATGCCGCTTCTATCGGCTATATCACACAGCGCTTTCAAGTGATTGATATGAGAATGAACCCCTCCATCCGAAACTAGACCAATAATGTGCAGCGGTTTCTCCTTCTCTTTGCAATACTTAATTGCAGCATGAAGTTTTTCATTCTTTGCCAGTTCACCGTTTTTAATAGCGCGGTTAATACGTTCCAATTCCTGATATACAATTCTTCCTGCACCTATGTTGATGTGTCCGACTTCGCTGTTCCCCATTTGTCCTTCGGGCAAACCCACCGATTCGCTGTGTGTAGTTAACTCAGTGTTAGAATAATTCTTGTAAAGGCTGTCAATAAAAGGAGTGTCTGCTTGCGCAATCGCACTGCGCTTTGGGTCAGTACCGTGACCCCAGCCGTCCATAATGATGAGGATAACTTTCTTATTCATGCGCAGCAAAGTTATTCTTGTTTCTTATTTTTAACAGGTGAAGTAAATCATAGCTCTATTGGCATGATATTCGACCTATATCGTTCACGAAATTTAAAAAGAAATGAAAACGAATTTTCTCAAGATAGCTATTGCCTTTGGTACTTTGTGTTTTATTTTCAATATCGGGTTGAAAGCGCAGAGTTTTGACAATATTGCGAATGCTATTAAAACTGGAAATGCTTCTGCTCTTGCAGCAAACTTTGAAGCAAACGTAGAAATCACAGTTAAGGATGCTCAAAACTCATATAGCAAAAACCAGGCGGAGATGGTATTGAAAAACTTTTTCTCTTCTCACCAGCCAAAGTCTTTTACTATTGTTCATCAGGGAACTTCTCCGGAGGGTTCAAAATATTTTATTGGTAACTTATCTACTTCATCAGGCAATTACAGAACCTATGTTTATTCAAAAACAATAGGAGGGAAGTTGGCAATTCAAGAGGTAAGGTTTGAGGAACAGTAAATCCCGAAGTTCTTAAAATTATGGAGATGCCATCGCTTAAAGCGATGGCATCTCTTTTTTATAAGTTTATCTTTGATAAAAGTCATTGCTTATGTTTTCACGCAAAAAATTTCTTCAACATTCGGCTGTAACTGCTGCTTCTTTATCTGTATTAGAATGGATGCAGCCTGTACAGGCCGCAGAACTCAAACAACATCTTCAAAAAATTTCATCACTTGACCCGGTTTCTGTTGCCGGAGATGAAGACTTCTGGAGTTTTATCCGCGAACAATACACAGTTTCGCCCAACATCATTAACTTAAACAACGGAGGCGTTAGTCCACAGCCAAAACCAGTTCAGGATGCGCATATTCGTTTCTATCAGTATTGTAACGAAGCACCTTCTTATTATATGTGGCGAATTTTAGATCAAGGCAGAGAACCGTTACGTGCAAAGATTGCAGAAATGGCTGGTTGTTCGGCAGAGGAAATTGCAATCAACAGAAATACTACCGAGGGATTGAACACCATTATCTTTGGTTTGAATTTGAAAGCAGGAGATGAGGTAGTGCTTTCGAAATACGATTACCCCAATATGATGAATGCCTGGAAGCAGCGCGAAAAACGCGATGGCATAAAACTGAATTGGGTTGATTTGGATTTGCCTGAAGAAAGCGAGGATGCTATTGTAAAGAAATTCGAAGCGCAAATAACAGACAAAACAAAAATCGTTCACATCACACACATGATTAACTGGACGGGACAGATTCTTCCTGCTCGTAAAATTGCCGACATGGCACACAAAAAAGGATGTGAAGTAATTGTAGATGCTTCTCACACCTTCGCACATCTTGATTATAAAATTTCAGACCTTGATTGCGACTACTATGCTACTTCACTTCACAAATGGCTCTGCGCTCCTTTCGGAACAGGATTTATGTATATCCGCAAAGGAATGGTGAAGAATGTGTGGGCTTTGCTCTCTGCTCCAATTCCCGATGCCGACAACATTGGTAAGTTTGAAGCAATAGGCACTCGCTCCTTTGCTGCAGAAATGGCAATTGGTAATGCCATTGATTTTCAGTGGATGATAGGTATGAAGAGAAAAGAAGAACGCTTGCGCTATCTCAAAAATTATTGGTGTGAGAAGGCAATGAAGATTCCGAAGTTTAAACTCTACACCTCTTTAAAACCCGATTATAGTTGTGCTATAGCGAACTTCACTCTCGAAGGTTGGAAGCCCGAAGACATTGATACAAAGTTGTTTGAGAAAAAGAAAATTCATTGCACCACCATCAATCAGGAGAAAGTGCATGGGGTGCGCGTAACTCCGCACGTATATACTTCACTTCGCGATTTGGATAAGTTGGTGGAAGGAATTAAAGAGATAAGTGAAATGGAAGTTCCGTTTTCTAAGTAGCTACTTCAGTTGTAACTTCAATACCTCTTTTGTTTTCTCCGTCACTTTAAATCGCTCGTCCATGCGATAACCCACCACCCAAACAATTTTTTTGTTTGATTCAATTACCCATATATTTTCCTTTTCGTGTAAAGTAACTTTTTCATCGGTAAAAAACTTTTTTAGTTTTTTCTTTTTCATCTTCATTCCGAAGGGATAGAAGTAGTCACCTTGTTTCCACTTACGGGCAATAAGGGGAAATTCAAGTTTTGATTTGTCGAGGTAAGCGGAGCTTTTATCAGCGGTGATTTTCACGGGAGCCGTTGTTGGTGTTATCACCAACAACTTATCTCCCAATTTAAGTTCAGCATCATTCTCTTGAATGAATTGAATGGAGAAATCTTTATCAGCCAGTTTTGTAAGAATGAAAAATCTTCTGTCTTTGATAATCCTTGCTTGCGATGAAAGAAATTGTTTTCCTGCTTCTTCATCTACACTTGCAAGCATATCTTCTATTTGGTCTGCATTAAAACCAAAGTCTTTTAAATACTCGAAGAGGACACTGGAAGGATTTTTAGTCTTCTTCAATTTCAGAATTGGAATGTATATGTCATTTTTTCGCTGGAGAAAAAGTTGCACTGAAGCTTTTTTTATCTCCTTATCATACATTGTTTCCAATTGGCTGAAGATTTCAATCTTTTCAGCAAAAGTATTTTCAAGCGAGGGATTTATCTCTTTCAGCAATGGAATAATGTTGTGACGGATTTTATTGCGCGTGTATTTGTCATCTGCATTTGAACTATCCTCTCTGTATTCAAGATTCTTTTCTCGCTGGTAATTTTCTATTTCTTCCCTTGATGCAAAAAGTAAAGGACGAATAATATTTCCTTGCCTCACAGGAATTCCTCTCAACCCTCTAATGCCTGTTCCTTTGGTGAGATTGAATAGAATAGTTTCGATATTGTCATTCAAGTGATGCGCAGTGGCGATGAGATTGAATACCCTTTCTTTTCTTAATTCTTCAAACCAATTATACCGAAGTTCCCTTGCTGCCAGTTGGATAGAGATGCTTTTTTCTGCTGCATATTTTTTTGTTTCGAACCTCTTTATGAAAACTTCTACACTGTATTTCTTAGCTATATTTTTTACAAATTCTTCATCACCATCCGACTCTTTTCCCCGCAACTGAAAATTGCAATGCACAATAGCAAAAGGGAATTTTGCCTCTTGAAATAAATTGCACATCACCACCGAATCCATACCACCACTTACTGCAAGCAGTACTTTCTTCTTTGTACCTGCCATTCGCTTTTCAGCGTTGAACTCTAAAAATTTCTGTAACAGTGATTTTCTCTTATTCATCTTCTAAAAGCATTAACGCCTCATTTAATTCCCGCAAAGTTTTTAAATCGTTGATGGCTTTTGCTACTTCAATTCCCTTTCGGTAAGTAGCTCGGGCTTCTTCTATTTCCGAAATTCTTTCGTGCAATTTCCCTAGTTGATAGTAAGTTGCTAAATAATCTGAAAAATTATCCACCAAAAACCTGTAGTATTTTAATGCTTCTTTGTCATTTCCTCCACTCACATATTCCTGCGCTATTGCAAATTTCAGAAAGGCATCATCGGGCTTTTGAGCTTCCCATTCCAGTAGTTTCTTCAGCCGCTCTTCATTCATAATTTTTATAAATTTCTATCGAACAATGGTAGGGAAAAATTGTTTTGATAATTAGCAAACTTAGATACTTTCGCACGTCAATTTTAAAAGATAAAGAAATGAAAATATTAGTTCCCATTGCTAAAGTTCCTGACACAACAGCCAAAAT
>JBKJJB010000398.1:0-3175 GCA_046598235.1 Chitinophagales bacterium | reverse complement strand
CACTTTTCTATTCGTACAAGATTGAAGAACAACTTCTTCCTGCCACAAAGAATGAAGAAGAAAAGTTCCGTGCATTTCGTCAATTGCTTATTGAGCGAATTAACGAACTCATTCACCGGGATTTTGAAAAACTAAAATGGATTTTATACCGCATTGATGTAAGCGAAAAGAAATTGAACGAAGCATTGCAGAATTCAGAAGCCGATGCGGCAACCGTAATGTCAGATTTAATTATTCAAAGACAAATAGAAAAAGCAGAAAGCAGAAAAAAATTTGGCGATAACGAAAATGATTGGAATTTTGACGTATGAGCAGAGCCAACAAACCAAATCTAAAATCGTGGGTAGAAGTAAAACCCGATAGCGATTTCCCAATTCAAAATTTACCTTTTGGTATTTTCAAAACAGATAAAGACCCTGAGCCGCGCATTGGTGTTGCTATTGGTGAATTTATTGTTGATATGAATGTGGCTTCTGGGCTTGGCGCAACAGATGGAATAAAATTACCGTTCAATACTTTTCAAAAAAACACACTCAATAATTTTATCGCGCTCGGCAAAAAAATTACAAATCAAGTGCGCGAACAACTTTCCGATTTTTTGAACGAAAGCAATTCTTCTATCCTTCAGCATCCGATAATTATTGAGAATTTGCTTGCAAAGCAAAGCGATGCACAAATGCTCATACCGATTAACATTCCCAACTACACCGATTTTTATTCAAGCAAAGAACACGCTACCAACGTAGGCATCATGTTCCGCGATCCGGCAAATGCGTTGCTGCCAAACTGGAAACATTTACCGGTGGGTTATCATGGTCGCGCTTCTTCTATTGTTGTTTCGGGAACTCTTATTCACAGACCAAAAGGACAAACCAAAGCAGATGATGCAACGACTCCTTCTTTTGGACCAAGCAAACTTTTAGATTTTGAATTAGAAATGGGGTTTATTATCGGCAAGTCAACCGAGTTGGGTACAAGCATTTCAACCGCACAAGCCGATGATTATATTTTCGGAATGGTGTTGTTTAATGATTGGAGTGCGCGCGATATTCAAAAATGGGAATACGTTCCACTTGGTCCTTTTCTTGGGAAAAACTTTGGTTCAACCATGTCGCCATGGATTGTTACACTCGAAGCACTCGAACCTTTCCGCGTGGAAACGCCACAGCAAGAACCGGAGGTTCTTCCTTATTTAAAATTCGAAGGCAAAAAGAATTTCGACATCAATCTTGAAGTGGAAATTATTCCTGAAAACGGAGAAGGCAAAACTGTTTCGCGCAGCAATTTCAAATACATGTATTGGAACATGGCGCAACAACTCGCACATCATACCTCGAACGGATGCAACATTTGCGTAGGCGATGTGTATGCCAGCGGCACCATCAGCGGACCAACACCGGATAGTTACGGTTCTATGCTTGAAATTTCTTGGCAAGGAAAAAATCCAACCACCATGCCTGATGGAACTGAACGGAAATTTATTTTGGATAACGATACAGTGGCGATGAAAGGATATTGTGAAAAAGACGGAGTGCGAATTGGGTTTGGTGAATGTTCCGGAAAAATTTTGCCTGCCACATAATTTCAAATATCTTTGGGAACATGAACGCAGAACTATTAAAACGAATTACCTATAACCCAAAACAATTTGGCGGAAGACCCTGCATTCGCGGAATGCGTTTTCGCGTTTCAGATGTTCTTGAACTCCTTGCAACAGGAATGACTACTGAACAAATTTTGGAGGAGCATCCTTCGCTTGAAGCTGACGATATTAAGGCTGCATTAATATATGCGGTTGTAAAATTGGATCATCCAATTTTGTTAGCTGCATAAGTTATGGTCATTTGGTTAGATGCAAATATTTCTCCTGCCATTGCAAAATTCGTTACTGTAAATTTTCAAATTCCTTGCTTTCAAATCGACAGCTTAACGGTAGATATTTCAGATGACGAAGCGATTTTTCTAAAAGCTAAAGAAGAAGGCAACATCATTATCACCACAAAAGATTATGATTTTATTCGGTTGCAGGAAAGATTTGGCAGTCCGCCTAAAATTATTTGGCTTACCTGCGGCAATACTTCTAATGCCATTTTAAAAGAAAAGTTATCCGCCCATTTATCCGAAGCATTAAAACAATTGGAAACGGAGGATATGGTAGAGATTGCCTAAATCACTCAAATGAATTACTACCTCATCTTTCTTCTCTTCACCACCATGGGTGCCGGTGCGCGCACTATGTTCGAAATTGCTCATCAGGCATTGGGGCGCGAGCATGATTTTGCTCCAGCTGCTGATACTACACGTTTAATTTTTCTCGCCCTTTGGTTTGTGGTAATGGTGATTGTTGATGTGATTCTCCTTCGCAGCAAAGAATTAAAGAACCGTACTATTTTCATCGCCTTACTTTCACTCGGGGTGTTCGCTCCCATTATTTATAAGCTGCTTAATACATGAGTTTTCAAACCATTAACCCTACCGAACTTACACCAGCAAAATTGCATGAGTATTTATTAAGTGCAGTGGCACCGCGCCCCATTGCTTTTGTTTCTACTATTGATAAAAACGGAGTGGCGAATTTGGCTCCATTCTCTTTCTTTAATTGTTTTGGTTCCAATCCGCCAACGTTGGTTTTCTCTCCTGCCCGCAGCGGACGCACCGGTGCTACAAAGCATACGCATGACAATGTGCTGGAGGTAAGAGAGTGCGTGGTAAATATTCCGAATTACGATATGCTTTACCAAATGAATTTGGCGGCACACATGTATGAAAAGGGAGTAAACGAATTTTCAAAATCAGGATTAACGGCAGTTGAATCGGTAACTGTAAAGCCACCGCGCGTGGCAGAATGTTTTGTGCAGTTTGAATGTGTGGTGAAAGATGTAATTGAAACCGGTCAAGGTGGTGGTGCAGGAAATTTAGTGGTCTGCGAAGTGAAGATGATTCACATCAACCAAAATGTGTTGAACGAAGAAGGAAGCATTGACCCGAACAAAATGAATTACATAGCCCGAATGGGAAAACAATTCTGGGCGCGCGTGGGCGCAGAGAATATTATTTCTATTGCCGGTTTTAAAATGGCGAATGAATTAGGAATTGGTTGGGACGCTTTGCCCGAAACAATCCGTCATTCAAAATATTTAACGGGAAACGAAATTGCACAGATTGCTGCGCTTCA
>JBKJJB010000390.1:0-6506 GCA_046598235.1 Chitinophagales bacterium | reverse complement strand
GCAACAAAGGTAAATTAAAAATTGAATTGAGTGTTATTTAGTTTCCAGTCTATTTGAGCCCCTAATAATAGGTCCGTGCCACTCTAAAACCTACACTGTTTTGGCGGAAACCAACATGATGATTTTGGCGGGTGTAAACAGTGGCATAGTTTCCATAATTATACCATGCTCCTCCACGCATCACGCGATAACTTCCTGTTGCAGGTCCTCTTGGGTCATCTGCTGGCGATGATTGATAGTAGTTGCCATCATGCCAATCCCAAACCCACTCCCAAAGGTTGCCGGTCATGTCATACAAGCCTAACTCGTTCGAAATTTTTTGTGCAACAACATGACTTTTTCCTTCGCTATTTCCTGTAAACCATCCTGCCTCGTTTATCACATCAGAGCCTGCGAAAACTGTTCCTTTACTTTTATTGCCACCCCTTGCTGCAAATTCCCATTCAGCTTCGGTGGGCAAACGATACCCTTTAGCAGTGTCAATTATTTTTACTTCCGAATCATTTATCAAATAGTATTTCGAAATTTTTTCCTTTTGGCTCAACCAGTTACAGTAAGCCACCGCATCGGTCCAACTTACATACATGGCAGGTTGTTTTCCTCTTCCCCAAGTACCATATGGAAGCGTATCGTGTTGTGTTTCGTAAAGAAATTTATCGTAATCTTCGAATGTAGTTTCTGTCTTGGCGAGATAAAAACTTTTTACTGTCACCGAATGAACCGGACCTTCATGTGGTTCTACTGGTTTATCAGTTCCCATTTTGAAAGTGCCGCCTTCTACTAACACAAATTTGGTGGTGTCAATTGGAATTTTTATCGCCTTTCTATCGTTTTTCTTCTGAGCGCAGATAGATAAACACAGGAAAGAGAAAAGCAGAACAGAGATAGATTGTTTATTCATAACGGTAAACCTTTTGGCAAGTTTAATGGATTCAAGAAATAAAATACAATCAAATTTTCCTCAGCATAATAATATGTGGTATGCCATCTTCCATATAGGGTTCGCCTAAATCAACAAACCCAAAGCTTTCGTAAAATTTTTTGAGATACTGTTGCGCTCCTATTCTGATGGGAACTTTACCATCTTTTTTTCCGATTTCATCTATCGCTCTTTGCATTAGCTGCTTGCCAAATTCCTTCTTTCGGTATGTTGGCGAAGTTACTACTCTGCCGATAGAAACTTCTTCATAACTAATACCAGGAAAAACTAAGCGCGCATACGCAGCTAAATCATTTTTCACAAAGCCCATCAGATGATAAGAATGAAGGTCTTTTCCATCTGCATCTAAATAAGGGCAGTTTTGCTCTACTATAAATACTTCCTGCCGCAATTGCATAATGGAATACAACTCATGCTGTGACAGATCTTTAAATAGTTTTAGTTGCCAATCAATCATCTTCTGAATTTAATCATCACCTCATAAAAAAAGAAAAAGGCGTTCCGATGTATCAGTACGCCTTTTGTATTTTAAGTCCCCATTTGGGTATTTGGGAGTTTAATCAAGAATCTTTCCTGTCTTTCTCGACACTCTTACAGTTTTACCTTTCTCTTCTTTTCTACCTACTCTTGTCGCTTTGCCTTCACTTATCAGTTGAACATTAGATATGTGAATAGAGCCAGGAGTTTTAATGATACCACCCTGTGGAGCTTTTGCATTCGGCTTGGTGTGCTTGCTATTTAGATTTACACCATCCACAAACACCCGCTGTTTCTCACGATTAACATCTATCACACGACCCTTCTTTCCTTTGTCGTCACCGGCAATCACTATTACTTCGTCATTTTTCTTTACATGGAACTTCATAAAAATGTCTTTTGTATTTCTATTAAATATTATAATACTTCCGGAGCCAATGATATAATCTTCATAAACTGTTTATCGCGAAGTTCGCGGGCAACGGGTCCGAAAATACGGGTGCCTTTTGGTTCATCCTGCGCATTCAACAATACAACAGCGTTATCATCAAAACGAATGTATGAGCCGTCTTTTCTGCGAGTTGCTTTGGTGGTTCTTACAACAACTGCTGTAGAAACCGTTCCTTTTTTTGCACCACCTGTAGGAATTGCTTTCTTAATGGAAACAATTACCTTGTCACCAATGTGAGCATATCTTCTCTTAGTGCCTCCTAAAACGCGGATTACAAGCACTTCTTTTGCTCCGCTATTGTCAGCCACGTTGGCTCTTGATTCCTGCTGTAACATTTTCTTAAGTTAAAAGTTAAAATTTGAAGGTTAAAAACTGAAAAGGGTTTCTACTTTCTACTTTGAAATTTGTAATTTTTATTTCGCTCTTTCCAATACTTCCACCACTCTCCAACGCTTTGTTTTACTCAACGGGCGTGTTTCTGATATTTTCACTGTATCGCCTTGCTTAGCATCATTCTTTTCATCATGTGCTTTAAACGTTTGAGTGGTTTTCATGTACTTTCCATAGATAGGGTGCTTTACCTTTCTTTCAATAGAAACGGTAATCGTTTTATCCATTTTATCACTGGTTACTAAACCAATTCTTTCCTTTCTCAGATTTCTTTCCATGATTTACGCTTTTTTTTCTGCTTTCTTACGTGCGGTTAATTCAGTAAGCAAACGCGCTACATCTTTTCTTTTAGCACGAATACCCAGAGGATTATCTAACGGTGTAACAGCATGATTGAATTTTAATCTCTTAAATTCAGTTCTATCTGCTGCAATTTTTGCAACAAGATCATCAGTTACATACTGCTTAATGTCTTCCTGATTTATTTTTTTATTTACGCCCATAACGAGTTAATTGAATTTATCCTTCTATCGCATCTCTGCGGGTAATGAACTTTGTTTTTACTCCCATTTTGTGTGCCGCTAACAACATAGCTTCAGCAGCTACTTCGCGCGATACTCCATCCACTTCAAATATGATTCTTCCTGCCTGAATGGGAGCTTCCCATCCTTCCGGGTTTCCTTTTCCTTTACCCATACGCACCTCCAAAGGCTTCTTGGTAATTGGCTTATCAGGAAATATGCGAATCCAAACTTTTCCTTCACGTTTCATAAAACGGGTAAAAGCTACGCGGGCAGCTTCTATCTGCTTATTACTGATTTTGCCGCTCTCTAATGACTTAAGCGCGTAAGTACCGAAAGAAATTTCAGTTCCTCTTTGAGTTGTCTCTGACACTCTACCCTTTTGGGTTTTTCTCCACTTCGTCCGTTTAGGTAATAACATGATTTTGAATATTTACTTCAACTAAAAACTATTTCTTATTTCTCTTTTCTTCTATCGCCACGATCCGGACGATCAGGTCCTGAACCCATTCTTCTCTTCGGTTGGCGTTTTTCTTCCTGTTGCTCATTAGCAAAGGCACCAGTTAAATCTTTCTTGCCGTAAACTTCTCCACGACAAACCCATACTTTAATCCCAATCTTACCATATACTGTTTGCGCTTCAGAAATAGCAAAATCAATATCTGATCTCCAAGTATGCAAAGGTGTTCTTCCTTGTTTGTGTTCTTCTGTACGAGCCATATCAGCACCACCAATACGACCGCTTACTCTTACCTTAATTCCTTCTGCACCCATACGCATAGCTGAAGCAATAGCCATTTTAACCGCTCTGCGGTAATTGATACGCGCTTCTAATTGTTTAGCGATAGTTTCACCTACAATAGCGGCTTCCAATTCCGGTCTGCGGATTTCTACGATATTAATTTGAACTTCCTTACCGGTAAGTTTCTTTAATTCTTCCTTTATACGGTCAACTTCTGTACCCCCTCTACCGATAATAATACCCGGACGGCTGGTATGAATACTAACGGTAACTCTCTTCATTGTTCTTTCGATAATGATACGCGAGATGCCACCTTTCTGAATACGCACTTTCAGATACTGACGAATTCTCTCGTCTTCAACGAGCTTTAAAGCGCTGTCTTTATCAGCGAACCAATTGCTTTCCCAGCCTCTTACGATGCCTAGACGATTAGATATTGGACTTGTTTTTGCACCCATCTATTTGATTGATTTTGACCCTATTTTTTGAAAAACGGAGTGCAAAGATAGATTTTGAACACAGAGTTGCAAATGTTTGTATGAATATTTTTTGGAGGAGAATTGAAACCATAGTTTCCTCTCATTTTCAACTTATTTATCTATTCAGGAATGAACCGACTAAGAAGCAGTTCTGAATTTTTCAATCTTTTCAAACAGCCATACCGAACCATAACTGGTAGCCGTATAGAAAAAGACAATAGGAAGAAAACAGAATAATCCGCGCTTGAATGAGCTGTACATCAGCGACCATATTGGAGATGCCTGCACTTTTTCGTCAATAAAGTAGAAAAGCAAGAAGTAGGAAACGAACGAAGCAAAAAACAAGATAAGTATGTTCATTTGCGAAGTAATGGCTTTTTTCCAGTCTTGCTTTTTGTAAAAAAGAACTCCAATTAAAATCACATTTATCAGTAAAGTGATAAAGAACAGAACAAAAGCTACTCCAAAAAGCTGCCCTCCGTCAATGGCTCCTATACTGTTAAAAGAATAGTTACCTCCAAAAAGATAAGCATCTGCATATCCTTTTACTACCGTCCATCGCTCGCTGTTGAATCCGATTCCAAAGTCAAATTTTGCAGAAGGTACATTGTGAATTTTGAATTTAAGATATAGCGCCCATATTACAAACGGAGCAACAGCGATGGTACCATAAATAATCGTCCGTTTCCAATCTTTGGTGCGCAAGAAGTTAATCCCTAGCAGCAGCAAAGCGGCAGCTGTAAAAACAATCGTGTCGCTTCTTATCCAAACCACGAAACCCATCATGATGGCACCTAACCAAAAGAATTTCTCTTCCCGTTTATCAAGCCACGCTATAGTGCATAGACCTGCGGCACATACATAAGCCGTAGTTGGCAGGTTGCCTAAAGCTAATGCCGCATGAGAAAAGTACTCGGGAGTAAGCATTAAAATCAATGTAAAGAATGATGCGCCCATAGCACCAATATATTTGCGGGTTACATCAAAGAAAATGAGCAGTGTAGAGAGAAAGAAGAGTGTTGTGATTATTTTCGGTAATTCTGCACCGAAGATGTACACATACCCCATTGCAGCATGGTAAAGTGGCGGATAAACTCCTCCTGCTCCTTCCAAGCCATAAGCGTATAAGCTAATTTTCAGTTTTCCTTCTACCGCCATTACGCGCGCCAGCTTATCGAATGAACCAAAGGTATCGCGCTCCAGAGGAGGCCAGAAAAGGCATTTAACTGTTACACAATAAAAAAGCCAAACAATAATACAGCCGATAAAAATTGCAGGGAAGTTGATGTTCTTTATTTGAAGAAATGTTTTGGGATTTGGACTTAGTTCAAACTCCTTCAGCTTTTTGAAATTGACACCAAGAAGTGCGAGGGTTGTAAAAACATTGAGTCCTATTAAAACTCCCTGCGAAAATTTGATACCTGCTATATCAAGAAAAAACATAAAAAAGGTCTCTATTCCCATACCGATTAGGAAAGAATATCCAATCAATTCTGCCAATGAGTATTTGCGGCTGATGGTGAGTAACACTGCCAAACCGAGCAAATAACAAAGTATGATTGCTGCTGCTACCATTAGTTTGGAGTTTGAGAAGGCGGTTGATTAATGGGCAATACTGCTTCCTGCGCCCGTTGCTCAAGAGGCACTTCATACTTCAGTTTATCATATCCTTTGCCTTGTATAATTACTGCATGGGTTACACGTTTTGCCAGGTCAGGGTGGTCGCTTTCTCTTCCCATTGCTACACATAAGCGCGGGTAAAGAAAATATTGCATCCATTCAGGGTCGTAGATATAGTTCCATTTACTTGTATTGGAAGTAATGGTGTCACCTTCGGGAAGATAGATGACTGCATCTTTAGGAGTATTCTTATTGATGTAATCAATAAATCCCCAAATGCCTATACGCATTGCCAATTTATCCTCGCGCGTCATGGGCTTTACTGCTTTGCTCTCTAAATCCCTTACATTCTCACTTCCCTTGATTGCTATATCATGCACTGCCCAGTAATAGCCACGTGTGAGTTTTTTTAGGTAAGAAGTATCGCTTTGAATAGCAATTATTTCGTTCCGCAGTTCTTCCATTCGTTGTTCATTGCCTCCACTCTGACGAAGCTGCTGAAACTCCTGATACATATCCTGTAATTGCCCGTCTTTAGCATTCATGCGGTCAATGCTCAGCAACAGAATGCCCAACACCAACACAATGGCAGCATTGCGCCACAGGTATGTGAACGTGTCACCGCCAGACGGTGGCGATTGTTTTTTAGGTGTGGTAGTTTGCTTAGATTGCTGCTTTGCCATTATCAGTTCACAAATCTAAATTTTATAAGCACCCAAAGCGCTTTGATGCCATCGCGCCAATTCATTTTTTTCCCTTCGTCAAAACTGCGGGGATAGTAGTTCATGGGCAGTTCTTTTATTTTATATCCCATTTTAGAAACCTTAGCCGTAACCTCCGGACAAAATTCAAAGCGGTCATATTGCAAGGGAATTTTCTTCAATAT